>JBNKFC010000172.1:0-7005 GCA_050289105.1 Paracoccaceae bacterium
GACGCTGGAAAGCCCGCAAACCCTGATCTGGACGATGACAGCATGGGCCTTCCTTCCCGCCTCCCTCTTCATGCGCGGCATCGCTATGGGTCGCATCGCCGGGATGATCGCCGAGAAGCGGCGGCAGAACAACGTGACCGCTGGCGCGGAACTCTTGCCGGCCTGATCCTTGCCGCCGTTGCCGCCGTTGCCGCCCTACCGGCTGCGGCGGAGGCCGTGCGTGTCGCGACCTACAATGTCGAGCTGACCCGCAAGGGGCCGGGATTGCTTCTGCGCGATATCCTGACCGGCAAGGATGCACAGGTCGAAGCTGTCGCGGGCGTCATCGCGGACGTTGCGCCGGACGTGATCCTTCTCACCGGGTTCGACTACGATCTCGAGCTTGTCGCATTGAAGGCCTTCGCTGGGCGGATCGCTGATGCAGGGCCGGACTATCCCCACCTTTTTGCGCTGCGCCCGAATACAGGCTGGGCGACCGGCCTCGATCTGGATGGCGACGGCAGGACCGGTGGCCCCGGCGACGCACAGGGTTTCGGGCGTTTCGCGGGCGAGGGCGGCATGGCGATCCTCTCGCGACTTCCGCTCGGACCGGTCGAGGACTATTCCGGGTTCCTCTGGCGCGATCTGCCGGGCGGGCTGATCGAGGGCGCGGAACTGTCGCCCGAGGCGGCAACCGTGCAGCGTCTGTCGACGACCGGGCACTGGGCGGTGCCAGTGACGCTGCCGGGGGGCGGATCGCTCACGTTGCTCGCCTGGCATGCCTCTCCGCCGGTCTTCGACGGGCCGGAGGACCGGAACGGACGGCGAAATCACGACGAGGCGGCGTTCTGGTTGAGGCTCCTCGACGGGGCGCTGCCCTTCGCCCCACCCGCAGGTCCGGTGGTGCTGCTGGGCGACGCCAATCTCGACCCGGTGGACGGCGACGGGCGGGCCGAGGCGTTGAAAATCTTGCTCGACGGAACGCGCTTTCAGGACCCGATGCCCCGCAGCAAGGGCGGCGGCGCGGCGGCGGAACAAGGTGGGGCGAATGCCCGCCAAAAGGGTGAGCCGACCCTCGATACGGCCGACTGGGTCGACGATCCGGGTCCCGGAAATCTCAGGGTGGACTATGTCCTTCCCGGCGCAGGACTGCGGGTGACCGGAGCCGGGGTCTGGTGGCCGGAGCCGGGAAGCGCGGCGGCGGAGATGGCCGCCACCGCTTCGCGACACAGGCTGGTCTGGGTCGACCTCGACATTCCGTGAGCCGCCCTGCAAGCCGGATCAGCCGTGCACCAGCAGGATCCCGGCAAGGACAAGCCCGGCCCCGGCGGACTGGCGCGGGCTCAACCCCTCGCCGATCAGCGCGGCGATCGTCTCGACCGCGATGACGGTCATCGAGACAATGCCCAGATCGCCGCGAATGATTGCGGAGGCGAGGCGGAAATACCCTGTCTTGCCTCAAGCGGCGCCAAAGCGCTCCAGCGCCTTGCGGTAGAGCTCGGCATCGACGTTCCCACCCGAGGCGACGACGATCACCGCGTCTCCCTCGATCTCGGCATTCTCGAAGAGAGCGGCCGCGAGAGCCACCGCCCCGCCAGGTTCGACAACGATGTGCAGGCGGGTGAATGCCGCCGCCATTGCGGCAAGCGCCTGGTCGTCGGTCACCGCGATGCCGGGGCCGCAAAGGCGCGAGAGGATAGGGAAGGTGATCTGGCCCGGCGAAGGCGAGATGATCGCGTCGCAAAGCGAACCCGACAGCCGGGCGTTGCGCTCGATCCGGCCCGAGACGAGGGAGCGCTTAACGTCATCAAAGCCCTCCGGCTCCACCGGCCGGACCCTGAGACCGGGAGCCTTCGCTTCCAGCGCCAGAGCGATGCCGGAGGATAGCCCGCCGCCGCCGCACGGGACGAGGACGTCGGCGCTCGTCACGCCGGCCTCGGCGGCCTGTTCGGCGATCTCGAGTCCGGTCGTGCCCTGCCCGGCGATCACCTGCGGTTCGTCGAAGGGCTTGATCAGCGTCAGGCCGCGATCCTCGGCCAAAGCCGCGCCGATCGCGTCGCGGTCGCCGGTCGCGCGGTCGTAAAGCACGACCTCGGCCCCGAGCGCGCGGGTATTGGCGATCTTCACGCGCGGTGCGTCGGACGGCATCAGGATCACGCAAGGCGCTTCGTGCCGCTGTGCCGCCAGCGCAACGCCCTGGGCATGGTTGCCAGAGGAATAGGCGATGACGCCCTTGGCCCGCTCAGCCGGCCTCAGGGCCGAGACGGCCGACCAGCCGCCGCGGAACTTGAACGATCCGGTGTGCTGGAGGCATTCGGGCTTCACAAAGACGCGCCGGCCGGCGATTTCGTCGAGAAAGGGCGATGAAAGGAGCGGCGTTCGGAGTGCATGGCCCCTGAGGCGGCCTGCCGCCGCCTCGATCATCTCGATGTTCATCGCATTTTCTCCAGCCAGACGGTGAGCGCGGCAAGGCTTTCGGCCTCGTCGAGGAAGGGGACATGGGCGCGGTCGGGGACATTCGCATAAACCATGTCGGGACGCCGGCGGCGCATCTCGGCGGCCGTCGTCTCGGAAAGGAGATCGGAATTCGCCCCCCGGATCAGCGCGAGCGGCAGGCCGGCGCAGGCGTCGAACAGTGGCCAGAGGTCAACCTCCGGCCCGTCGAAGGCGGCGAGGAAGGAGGTGCGCAATTCCGGATCGTAGCGGATATGAAGGCCCTGTTCGGTCTCGGTATAGAGCCGCTCCGCGAAGGCGCGCCAGCGCTCCTCGGATATGTTCGCAAAGCCCGGCATAGTGCGCGGCATCCGCGCTGTGAGGTCGTCCAGCGACTTTGCCGCCGGGTTGCGGCCGACATAGTCGAAGATCTTTTCAAGACCCGCGCGCTCGATCACCGGGCCGATATCGTTGAGGCAAAGGCCAAGGACCCGTTGATGCGCGCTCGCCGCCAGCATCATCCCGATGAGCCCGCCGCGCGACGTGCCGAGCACGGCCGCCTGATCAATTTCGAGATGGTCGAGGAGTTCCAGCGCGTCCTGCGACTCGCGCGGGACGGTGTAGGTCGCGGCGCCCGTCCACTCCGATCCGCCGCGCCCGCGATAATCTGCGCGGATCAGGCGCACGTGGCCGAGATGCGGGGCGACGAAGTCGAAATCGGTGGAGTTACGGGTCAGGCCGGCGAGGCAGAGAATGGGCAAGCCGTCGCCTTCGTCGCGGAAGGCGAGGCGGGCACCGTCGGAGGCGGTGAAGTGGAGCAGTGTCATGGGCGGGCAAGGTCCGGGATGGTGGTGAGGTCGGAAAGAACGTGGTGAGGCCGCGCGGGAAGCCGGTCCACCGGCTGGCCGGCGCGGTTTGCCCAGGCGGTGCGGAAGCCGAAACCCGATGCCGCCGCCGCGTCCCAGCCGTTGGACGAAACGAAGAGCACTTCGTCGGGCCGGCAGGCGAAACGATCGGTCACGAGGCGGTAGACTCGCGCGTCGGGCTTGAAGACGCCGACGCTTTCGACCGAGAGAATGTCGTCGAGAAGACCGCCGATCCCGGCCGAGCTGACGGCGCCGGAGAGCATGTCCGGCGAGCCGTTCGAGAGGATCGCGGTGGAGAGGTCCCGCTCCTTCAGCGCGGCGAGCATGGCGGGAACTTCGGGATAGGCCTGAAGCTCCCAGTAAAGCGCGAGCAAGCGTTCGCGCAGCTCCGGATCGGAAAGCCCCGCCGCTTCCAGTGCCCAGTCGAGCCCATCCTGCGTGACCGTCCAGAAATCCGTATGCCGGTCCATGACGGCGCGGAGCCAGGAATATTCGAGCTGTTTCCTCCGCCAGTCCTCGGCCAGTTTCGGCCAGATCGCCGCTAGGTCCTCGCGCCCCGGCTCGGCGGCGGCCAGGCGGGCTGCGGCGGCGACGTCGAAAAGCGTGCCGTAGGCGTCGAAGATGCAGGTCGTGATGGCCATGTGTCCCCCTGTCGCCCGCCAGACTGGCGCGGCAGGGCACGAGGGGCAAGGGCGGAAATGTGACCCTTACAATGGCCGGTCAGACCAGCCGCGATAGGAGCCAGGCGCCACCGACGAAATGCGTCGCCGTGGTGAAGCCGTAGCATCCAAGGGCCAGAAGCCCCCGCAACGGTCCCATCCGCCGCGGTGCATCCAGATGCGGCCACGCCTGAAACAGGCTCTGGCTGCCGAGAAGCGCGAAGGCGAGAAGCAGCATGGATTGCAGGTGGATGGCGAGGGCCACGAGGGCCCCGGACATGGCGAGCGTGACGATCGTGGCGGACCCCGGCCAGAAGCTGCGGGCGATGATCCTGAGACAGCGCCCGCCGTCGAGCGGCCAGAGCGGCAGCAGGTTGAAGAAATTGAGCGCGGCGGTCGTGACGGCGAACGTCCAGAGGAAGTCGGCCAGCGCAGGCGAGATGTCCCAGGTGACGCCGGCAAGGGCGTAGGCGGCGACCATCGGCGCGAGGCAGATGCCGGGCCCCATCAGCGCGATGAAGAAGGCGTGCTCGTCGGTCGCGGGCGCACGGTCGGAATTCGCGACGCCGCCCATGAGCGGGATCAGCCGGAATCGCGCATCGCCATGGCCGGCAATGCGGTAGGCGGCAACATGGCCGAATTCGTGCAGCATGACCGAAAGGATCAGGGCCAGCCCGTAGAGCGGGCCGAAGACCACGCCCGCCGCAAGCAGCGCGACAAGCCCCATGCCCATGCTTTGGAGGTCGAACCCGGCAATCGTCGTGCCATGGGCCGAGCGCAGTCCGCCGTGAAGTGTCAGAAACATGCCCGCCAGAAGCGGCAGGGAAAACGCCAATGCGATCATCTCAAATCAACCGGTTACTTTGTCACAATCACGCCCCTGGGGATAACCTCGCGCACGAATGCAGCGCTTTTGTGGCGGGGTGGCGACTTGACCGAGATCACTTGCGAAATGCGCCCGGGATGCGAGACTGCCGATGGACCCGAGGGAGGAACGCGTTATGACATCGCCTGCCGAAAGGCTGAAGGAAACGCTGTCCGCCCTGCAGGCGGAACTCGATGCCGAACTGGAGGAACGCCGCGCGGACCTGCGTTATCGGCTCGAGCGCGGCCGGGTCGTCTTCGACCGCGAAATCCGCGCCCGCCACCGCGCAGCGCGGATTCGGCTTTCGGAATTCCTCGCCGGTGCGCGACCGATGGTCATCCTCACCGCTCCGGTGATCTACGCGCTGATCCTGCCCTTCGCAATCCTCGACCTCTGTGTCACCCTCTACCAGGCGATCTGTTTTCCGGTCTACCGGATCGCGAAAGTCCGGCGCGCCGATCACATTGCCTTCGACCACCGGCACCTCGCCTATCTGAATGGGATGCAGAAGCTGAACTGCCTCTACTGCAGCTATGCCAACGGTCTGATCTCCTACGTCCGCGAGATCGCCGGCCGGACCGAGCAGTACTGGTGCCCGATCAAGCATTCCCGCCGATTGGCCGGGCCGCACGAGCACTACCCGAACTTCGTCGACTACGGCGACGCCGAGGCGTATCGCGAGCAGTCACAGCCGCTGCGCGAGCAACTCAGCAAAAGATGACCTTGCAGCTCGCGCCGGCTTCAGCGTCGGATGCCTCCGGGGGAGGTATTTTGCCACAGTGAAGGGAAAAGCAGCCCTGCTTTCATTGTGGCCGAAATACCTCGGGGGTCCGGGGGCAGTGCCCCCGGCCGTAGGTCAGAGATTCTCCGGCTGCGGCATTCCGAGGACATGGAAGCCGCTGTCGACGCGGATGATCTCTCCGGTCGTGCAGGCGCCATAGTCGGAACAGAGGTAGACCGCGGTCCCGCCGACGGCCTCGAGCGTTGCGTTCGCGCGCAGGGGGGCGTTCGCCTCGGTATGACGGAAGGTGGCGCGGGCGCCGCCGATGGCCGCACCGGCAAGCGTCTTCATCGGGCCCGGCGAGATGGCGTTGACGCGGATCTTCTGCGGGCCGAGGTCGTTCGCAAGGTAGCGGGTGGCGCTTTCGAGCGCGGCCTTCGCCACGCCCATCACGTTGTAGCTTGGCGTCACCCGGTTCGATCCCGCATAGGTGAGCGTGATCAGGCTGCCGCCGTCGGGCATGATCTCGGAGGCGCGCCGCGCCACGTCGATGAAGGAAAAGCAGGAGATCGCCAGCGAGGTTTTGAAGTTCTCGCGGCTGGTATTGATGAACCGCCCCGTGAGCTCGTTCTTGTCTGAATAGGCGATGGCGTGGATCAGGAAATCGAGGCTCCCCCAGCGCTCCTTCAGCGCCGAAAAGCAGGCGTCGAGGCTCGCGTCATTCGTGACATCCACGTCGACGAGAAAATCCGATCCGACGGAGGCGGCCAGCGGTTCGACCCTCTTGCCGAAGGCTTCGCCCTGGTAGGAGAACGCCAGTTCCGCTCCTTCGGCGGCGAGCGCCGCGGCGATGCCCCAGGCGATGGAACGTTCGTTCGCGACACCCATGACGAGTCCGCGCTTTCCTCGCATCAGTTCGGCCATGTGAGCCTATCCCAGGTACTTGCTCATAAGGAGCGTGGCATTGGTTCCGCCGAAGCCGAAGCTGTTGGAAAGAACGGAGTCGAGGTCCACGCCCTCGCGGTATTCCGTCGCGATCTCTTCCGGTTTCAGTTCGGGGTCGAGCTGGGTCACGTTCGCGGACGCCGTGATGAACTTGCCGTTGAGCATGAGAAGCGAATAGATCGCTTCGTGCACGCCCGTGGCGCCCAACGAATGGCCGGTCAGCGACTTCGTCGAGGAGATCGGTGGCACGCTTCCTTCGCCGAAGACCCGGCGGATCGCCTTCACCTCGGTCACGTCGCCGGCGGGCGTCGAGGTGCCGTGGGCGTTGATGTAGTCGACCTTGCGGCCCTTGGGCAGGGTCGAGACCGCAAGCCGCATCGAGCGTTCGCCGCCCTCGCCCGAGGGCGCCACCATGTCGTGACCGTCCGAGGTGGCGCCGTAGCCCGTGACTTCGGCATAGATCTTCGCGCCGCGCGCCTTGGCGTGCTCAAGCTCTTCCAGCACCACGACACCCCCGCCGCCGGCGATGACGAAGCC
>JBNKFC010000173.1:0-3117 GCA_050289105.1 Paracoccaceae bacterium
AGGACGAATTCATGCGCCTGCAATCGGTGCTGAAGAAGACCATCGTCTTCATTACCCACGATTTCGACGAAGCGATCCGGCTGGCCGACCGCATCGCGGTGATGAAGGACGGGGCGATCGTCCAGCAGGGCACGCCGGAGGAAATCGTGCTGAGCCCGGCCACGGATTATGTGCGTGAATTCACCAAGGCGGTGCCCAAGGCCAAGGTCGTGCGGGTGAAAAGCGCGATGCAGCCGGCCATGGGCGCGGCCAGCGGTGCGGTGCACGAGCGCACGACGGTGGCCGAGGCGGCGCCGCTCTTCCTCGACGGGACCGAGGTTCTGGCAGTGACTGGCGACGATGGCGCGGTGAGGGGGCACCTTCACCGCGCAGATGTCGTCAAGCTGATGCTCGGGGGCTGAGGCGATGGCGGAGACGAGCCTTCCGTCTGCCCGGGCCTGGCCGCGCTGGTCGGGCTGGGTGCTGGCGCTGGGCCTGTTCCTGGCCCTCTGGCTCGCTGGAAAGGAGCTTGCACCATGGGCCTTCGACTGGCCCAAGGCGCAGACGGTTCCGGTCGCAAGATGGATCTCGGCCTTTACCAAGTGGCTCTTGAACGAAGCGACATTCGGGCTTTTCACCTTTGCCGAGTTGACCCGTTTCATCGCGGCCGTGATCGACGTGCCCTACCGGATTGTCCTGTCGCTGCTCGCGACCGGCTTTCTGAAAGGGCAGGGATCGGGCGCTGTGCAGATTCTGCCGCCCCTCGCCTGGATCGCGGTGATCGCGGTCTTTGCGCTGATGGGGCTTTGGGCCGGAGGACGACGGCTGGCGCTGCTGGTTACGGCCTGCTTTGCGTTCATCGCGGTCTTCGGACAATGGCAAAGCGCGATGGTGACGCTCGCCTCGATCCTCGTCGCGGTTCCCTTGGGCGTCGTCGGCGGGCTTTTCCTCGGCATCCTCGCTTGGCGGAGCCCGGTTTTCGAGCGGGCGATCCGCCCCGTTCTCGACCTCATGCAGACGATCCCGGTCTTTGCCTATCTTGTGCCGATCCTCTTCCTTTTCGGTTTTGGGCCGACGGCTGCGGTTGTGGCGACGTTGATCTACGCGATGCCGCCGATGACGCGGGTGACGCAGTTGGCGCTCGCCCGGGTGCCGGCGGAGTTGTCGGACCTTGGCCACATGGTCGGCTGCACGCCGCGGCAGATGCTTTGGCGGGTGATGGTGCCCTCGGCGCGTGACGCGCTGATGGTCGGCGTCAATCAGGTGATCATGCTTAGCCTCAACATGGTGATTATCGCGTCGATGATCGGCGCGGGCGGGCTTGGCTTCGACGTCCTGGCGGCGCTCAGGCGGCTCGATTTCGGCGCCGGGCTGGAGGCGGGGTTCGCCATTGTCGCGCTGGCCGTGGCGCTCGACCGGCTGAGCCAGGCGGTGGCCGTGCGCAAGGGCGACAGTATGGCGACGGGCGGTCTGGTCGCGCGGCACCCCTATCTTCTCGCGGCGCTGGCGACGATCGCGATCGCCGGGGTGGCGGGCCTTCTGCTGCCGGCGCTCCAGAGCTATCCGTCGGCGTGGGAGCTTTCGACCGGCACCTTCTGGAGCCGCGTCGTCGAATGGATCGACATCAATTTCTTCGACACGCTGGAGGCGCTGAAGAACGCGGTTTTGCTGAACCTCCTCGTGCCGTTCAAGCGCTTCCTTCTCGGCCTGCCCTGGGCCGGGGTGGCGGGACTTCTGGCCTTCGCGGGCTGGCGGCTTGGCGGCTGGCGGCTGGCGGTTCTGATCGGCGCGCTCGCCACGGCTATCGCGGTCACCGGACTTTGGGAAAAGGCGATGATCACGGTCTATCTGTGCGGCATCTCCACCGCGATCGCGATGCTGATAGGTTTGCCCGTCGGCATCTTCGCGGCCGAACGCGACCGGGTCTGGACCGTGGTGCGGGTCGTCATCGATACGCTGCAGACTCTGCCGTCGTTCGTCTATCTCATGCCCGCCGTGATGCTCTTCCGCGTCGGCGATTTCACCGCGATGATCGCCGTCGTAGCCTTCGCCGTGGCACCGGCGATCCGCTACACGGTGCTGGGCCTGCAAGGAGTCGATCCGCGCCTGATCGAGGCGGGGCGCGCCATGGGCTGCACCGAGGGCCAGATCCTCACCCGGATCCGGCTGAGGCTGGCCCTGCCGGAAATCCTTCTGGGGCTCAACCAGACGATCATGTTCGCGCTCTCGATGCTGGTGATCACGGCGCTCGTCGGCACCCGCGATCTGGGGCAGGAGGTCTACATCGCGCTGACCAAGGCCGATCCGGGACGCGGGCTGTCGGCGGGCCTCGCCGTCGCCTTCATCGCCATCATCGCCGACCGGCTGATCCATGCCGGGGCGCGCGCGGCGCGGGCGCGGCTCGGGCTCGGGGAGGGCAGGGCATGACCGAAAACGCCATCCGATCCCTGCCGTGCTGGCAGGGAGAGATTTCCACAACGCCTCTGACCGGCGGTCTTTCGAACGAAAGCTGGAAGGTCACGGATGCGGCGGGCGCCCATGTCGTGCGCTTCGGGCAGGATTTCCCGTTCCACCATGTTTCGCGCGCGAACGAGGTCATGGCGGCGCGCGCGGCGCACCAGGCGGGGTTCGCGCCAGAGGTCGAATACGCCGCGCCGGGCGTGATGGTCTCGGCATTTCTCGAAGCGCGGACCTGGGGCGAGGCGGAACTCAGGGCCGATCCTGTGCGGGTCGGCCTGTTCCTGCACGACTTTCACCGGACAATGCCGGCAGAGGTTTCGGGCCCCGGAGCGATGTTCTGGGTCTTTCACGTGATCCGCGACTATGCCCGGACGCTCGCGGCGAAGGGCAGCCGGTTTGCCCCCGACCTGCCGCGTCTGGTGGCGCTTGCGGACGCGATGGAGGCGGCGCAGGTGCCGTTACCCATCATCTACGGCCATCACGACCTTTTGCCGGCAAACTTCCTCGAAGACGCGGCGGGGCGGCTCTGGCTCATCGACTATGAATATGCCGGCTTCGGTACGGCGATGTTCGATCTGGCCGGTGCTGCGTCGAATGCCGCGATGACGGCGGAGGAGGCGGGCGCGCTCCTCTCGGCCTATTTCGGCGCACCGCCCGATGCCCCGACGCTTCGGGCCT
>JBNKFC010000174.1:0-16904 GCA_050289105.1 Paracoccaceae bacterium
TTCCAGATGCCAAGCTGGTGGCGTCCCGCGCGCAATGCGGCTTTGAACCGGTTCTCGGGATTCTTCATCTCTATTCTCCAATTGGCTGCGCGCTCGCGCCGGGTCGAGCCTCAGATTGGCTGTTGTTCGGGCAACCCACAATAAGGGATTGCCGGGTCTTCATGCTTGCATGGATCGAGACGACCTGCGCCGCTCGGCAACTCACGTCTTGAGCAGCGTCGCCATTCGGCGCATCGCAAGCGCGTAGCCTTCGACACCGCAGCCCGCGATCACGCCGTCCGCCCGCGCCGAGACATAGGAGTGGTGACGGAACGCTTCGCGCTTGTGGATGTTCGAGATATGGACCTCGATCACCGGGCCGTCGAAGGTGTTCAGCGCGTCAAGGACGGCCACCGAGGTATGGCTCAGCGCCGCCGGGTTGATGATGATCCCGGCCGCCGCCTCGCGCGCCTCGTGGATCCAGTCGACGATCTGGCCTTCCCAGTTCGACTGCATGAGCTTTGACGAAAGACCGCTCTCGGCCGCGACGGCGGCGCATTGAGCCTCGACATCGGCGAGCGTGTCGTGCCCGTAAATCTCCGGCTGACGCTTGCCGAGAAGGTTCAGGTTGGGGCCGTTCAGGATGTAGATCGTCTGTGCCATGTCAGGTCCTTGCAGAGGAGTTCAAAGGGAATGGGCGAGTGGCGGGTCATTTCTAGGCGCCCTCGGTGTCGTGCATCCGTTCGATCAGGGTGCGGCCGGTCCGCTCGATATGGTGCCGCAGAAGGGTCCGTGCCACATCCGCGTCACGCCGCACGGCGGCTGCGTCGGCGATCGCCGCGTGTTCCTCGGCCGAGGTCCCGTCCGCCGGGCGACCACTGGTAAGGAGCCGCCTGTAGCGGTCGTTCAGGTCGCGCAGTGTGCCGCAGAATTCGATGAGCATCGGCATCCCGCACCCGTCGATGAGCGCGCGGTGGAAGGCGGCATGCGCGGTTTCCCACGCCTCGATCCTCGCCGGGTCCACCGGATCGCCTCCGGCCCGGTTCAGCCTGTGCAGTGCCGCCAGCACGCCGCTTTCCCAATCAAGCCCCGCGCGATCGACGGCGAGGCCGATCGCCAGACCTTCGAGTTCGGCCCGAAGTGTCACCACCTCGACAAGGTTCTCCGGCGATACCGGCGCGATGCGGTAGCCGCGCTGATCCTCGAACTCGACCAGCCCCAGATTGACCAGCCGGGAAATCGCCTCGCGGAGCGGGCTGAGCGACACGCCGAACTCCTCCCTGAGTTGGTCGAGGTTGACCTTCGCGCCCGGCTTGAGATCGCCGCGCAGGATTGCGCCGCGGAGGTCCGCGGCGACGCGGCTCGCGCGCGTCATTTTCGCGGGTTTGACCTCGTTGCGCATCCGGGTGATCGCCTTGTTGCTTATGCCACACGATAGATCAATAAATCGATTTTATGCAAGATGCTATGACATGATGGACTTGTTCATGTGTTCATTGCAGTATGGGAGTGAGAACGGAGACGAACATGCATCCGCCGACCGAGACCGGCCTTGTCGGGCACGAAATCTACGAAGCCATTCGCCGCGACATCATCTTCGGACGCCTTGAAGCGGGAGCGCGGCTGCGGTTGGAGCGGATGAAGGCGGAGTACGGCGCCAGTGTCTCGACGATCCGCGAAGCGCTGAGCCGGCTGACGACTGAGGGCCTGGTCGCGGCGGAAGGCCAGCGTGGTTTCTCTGTCGCGCCGATGTCCGACGAGAACCTGCGCGAGATCGCCGACTTGCGGATTCTGGTGGAAAGCCATGCGCTCGGTCTTTCCATCGCGGCGGGCGATACGGAATGGGAAGGCGCAATTGTCTCGGCACATCACAAGCTTAGGCGGATGGAAGAGCGCATGGCGGCGGGCGACACATCCGTGCGCGAGACCTGGAAGCAATATGACTGGGAATTCCATCAGGCCCTGATCCTCGCCTGCGGGTCGAAGGCGCTGCTGGAAGTCCACGGGACGGTGTTCGACAAATACCTGCGGTATCAGATGCGGCGACTGACCTATCGCGGTGCGACTGCGGCGGCCGAGCATCGCGGCCTTCTGGAGGCGGCGCTCGATCGCGATATCGGCCGCGCGCAGGCGATTTTGCGCACCCATATCGAGGGTGGTGTCGCGGACAGCTTGCGGAAACCTGCGGCCTGAGCCGAGACGGCGCATCTTGTCCAAAGGTCCATGCAGCGTCGGAAAATTTATAATCGATTATTTATTAAATCATACTATGATATGTAAAATCAACCACAAAATTCGATTCATTGGTTGATGCGAATCAAAATCCACGTATTCTGGACGCCGGTTAACTGCCCGGAGGACTCGGGCGGGACTCATGGGAGGAACACATGCTCGCATCTCTTACGCGCCGGACAATGCTGTCGATGACGGCCGCCGCCGTCGTTGCCGGGGCCATGCCGGCCCTTGCTCAGGACAAGATCAAACTGCGGCTTTCGGGGGTGTCGTCCGAAACCGATCAGCGCGCGGTCGCGATCCTCGAAAAGTTCGGACCGGCCGTGGCCGATTTCGCCGATTTCGAACCGCACTGGAACGCCAGCCTCTTCGCGCAAGGCACCGAGCTTGAGGCCATCGCTTCGGGCGACCTGGAAATGTCGATCACCTCGGCGCAGGAGCTTGCGACGTTCTTCCCCGAATTCTCGATCTTCACGGCCGGCTATGTCCACCAGGATGCCGCCCATCAGGTCGCGGTCTTCAACGACCCGCTGATGGATCCGTTCAAGCAGAAGGTCGAGGATGAGCTTGGCGTCAAGCTTCTGACCGTCATGTATCTCGGCCGTCGTCAGGTGAACCTTCGGATGCCGAAATCCGAACGCACCGTGATGACGCCCGCCGATCTGGCCGGGGTCAACTTGCGTATGCCGGGCACCGACGCCTGGCAGTTCCTCGGCAAGGCGCTTGGCGCCAATCCGACTCCGATGGCCTTCACCGAGGTCTATACCGCGCTTCAGACCGGTGCAGTCGACGGCCAGGACAACCCTTTGCCGACGGTTGTCGACGCGAAGTTCTACGAGGTGACGAAGCAGATCGTCCTGACCTCTCATCTCGTCGACCTGAACTACCTCGCTCTCTCCAAGAAGGCATGGGACGCGATGACACCGGAGCAGCAGGCCACCGTTCAGGCCGCCGCCGATGACGCCGCCGAATTCGGCCGCCAGAACCAGCTCAAGAAGGAAGAGGAGCTTGTCTCCTTCCTCGAAGAGCAAGGGCTGGAGATCTACGAACCCGACGTCGCGGCCTTCCGCTCGACCGTGCAAAAGGCCTACCTGGACTCCGATTTCGCGAAGGACTGGCCGGAAGGTTTGCTCGAGAAGATCAACGCCCTCGGAAAATGAGCTTGGCGGCGGGGGAGGGGATCGCGATGGTCCGCATCCGGCGACTTTTCTCCCGCCTGACCGAAGGGGTGGCGGCCGCAATGATGGCCGCCATGTTCGCCACATTCATCCTTCAGATCGCGGTGCGATACATTGTCGGCTCCGACTGGTTCGCAGCGCGGCTCGGCCATGTGGTCGAGGCATCGGCCTTCGGCTGGACGCTGGAATTCTGCCTGGTGATGTGGCTCTGGATCGTGTTCTGGGGCAATGCCTTCATCGTCCGGGACCGCGACCACGTCACGTTCGATATCGTCTATTTCTGGGTCCGCCCCGGCATCCGAAAATGGTTCGCGATCATCGGCGCGGCCGCGATCGCGGCGGCCCTCCTGCTGTCGATCGGCCCGAGCTACGAAAAGATGCGCATCCTCAGGCTCAAGTCTTCCGCCACCTTGCCGGTGAAGATGCTGCCGATCTATTCCATATACTTCCTGTTCCTCGCAGTCGTCGGCCTGCGTTACCTCTGGCGCATCGCCGAGATCCTGCGCCACGGCACCACCGGAGAGACCCACCACCATCTTGAGATCACCGACGAATGAGCGTCGAACTTCTCCTCTGCGTGGGCTCGCTCTTCTTCCTCGCCGGGATCGGCGTGCCGGTGGCCTATGCGATCCTCGTCGCTTCGATGATCTATGTCGGCGCGGCCGGGCAGGGCATCGGCATCGTCGGCAAGAACCTTCTCGACGGCATCTATCAAAGCTTCCTGCTCTTGGCCGTGCCGCTGTTCATCGTTGCCGCGAACATCATGAATGCCGGGACAATCACCGACCGTTTGCTGAATTTCTGCGTGGCGACCGTCGGCCGTTTCAAGGGCGGCCTCGGCCATGTCAATGTGATGGCCTCGCTGATCTTTTCCGGCATGTCGGGCTCGGCCGTCGCCGATGCGGCGGGGATTGGAAAGATCATCATCGACATGATGCGCAAGGACGGCCGCTTTCCGGCTGGCTACGCTGCCGCGATCACCGCCGCATCGGCGACCATCGGCCCGATCATACCGCCGTCGATCCCGATGGTGCTCTACGCGCTCGTCTCCAACGCCTCGATCGGCTACCTCTTCCTCGGCGGCATCGTGCCGGGCCTCTTCATGGGTGTCGTCCTGATGGGCATGAACACCTGGATGGCGCACAGGCGCGGCTTCGCGGTGGAAGAGCCGGTGCCCTTCCGCGACCTTCCTCGCAAGACTGCGAATGCCTTCCCGGCGCTTCTCATGCCGGCGATCCTGCTTTACGGCATCTATGGCGGGGTCACGACGCCGACCGAAGCAGCGGCCGTCGCGGCCTTCTATGCGCTAATCCTGGCCGGCCTCTTCTACAGGGCGCTGAGCCTTCAGGCGCTTTACCATATCTTCGTCGAAAGCGCCCGCTCATCGGCTGCGGTCGGCCTCGTCATCGGTGGCGCGCTAATCCTCAACTACATCGTCGCGTCGGAGAATATCCCCGCGCTCCTGGCCGGCCACCTCGTCGCCATCGACATCCCGCCGCTCGCCTTCCTGCTGGCGGTCAACCTCCTCTTCCTCGTTCTCGGCTGCTTTCTCGATGCGACGACGATCATCCTCGTCATCATCCCGCTCTTCCTGCCGACCTGCCGCGAGCTTGGCATCGACCTTGTGCATTTCGGAGTGGTCGCGGTGGTCAATTGCATGATCGGGCTGATCACGCCGCCCTACGGGATCCTCCTTTTCGTGATCAACGCCGTCACCGGAATTTCGCTTCGCGAGATCATCGCAGAGATCTGGGCCTTCCTCGCGATCCTCGTCGCCGCGCTTCTGGTGATGATCCTCTTCCCCGACATCGTCCTCTTCCTGCCACGTCTCATAGGGTACGAAGGATGAGCTTGGGCACGAGAGAAACCATCCGGCTCGGCCTGATCGGCGACAATATCCGGGCCTCGCGCTCGCCCGCTCTGCACCGGTTCTGCGGAGAGCTCTGCGGCCTCGACGTGCGCTACGACCTCTTCATCCCGCCGGTGATGGGGATGTCCTTCGAAGCGGTCTTCGAGATGATCCAGGCCGAGGGTGTCGTGGGCACGAACGTGACATTGCCCTACAAGGAGCGTGTCGTGCCGATGGTGCACATCTCCGATCCAATGATCGAGAGGATAGGCGCGGTGAACACCGTCCGCTTCTCTCGCGATGGACCGGAAGGGTTCAACACTGATTATTCCGGCTTTGTCGCAGCCTACCGGGCCGCGTTCGGGAATCTGCTGCCGGGGTGCGTCGTGATGATCGGCGCGGGCGGCGTCGGGAAGGCAGTGGCCTACGGTCTGATCGCCCTCGGCGCCGAAGAGATCGCGATCGTCGACCGCGATAACGACAAGGCGGCCGGGCTCGCACGTTCGATATGCGAGGCGGGCGGCGGAAGGACAACGGGCAGGGTGGCGACCCTCGACGCCCTCGCTGAGGCCAACGGCGTGATCAACTGCACGCCCCTCGGGATGGTCGGCTATCCGGGATCGCCGGTGCCGGACGGCATGTTCCCGCGCGACGCATGGGCGTTCGACGCCGTCTACACGCCGGTGGAGACGCCCTTCCGCGCGCAGGCGCTCGCCGCGGGCGCGCGGTTCCTCTCAGGGTGGGAGCTGTTCTTCCACCAGGGCATCGACGCGTTCGAGATCTTCACCGGGCGGCGGCCCGACGACCTCGGCCGCCTTCGCGAGATGCTGACCGATCCGAACCTTCCGAGCCCATCATGAAGACGAGTGTGGCAACCGTGTCGATCGGCGGCACCCTGACCGAAAAGCTCGAAGCCATCGCCAAGGCCGGCTTCGACGGGGTGGAGATCTTCGAGCAGGACCTTCTGACCTTCGACGGCAGCCCGCGCGATGTCGCGCGGATCGCCGGGGAGCTCGGGCTCGCTATCACGCTCTTCCAGCCGTTCCGCGATTTCGAGGGCCTGCCCGAGCCATATCGTGCGCGCGCCTTCCGTCGGGCAGAGCGCAAGTTCGACCTGATGGAAGAATTGGGCACCGATCTCGTTCTCGTCTGCTCGTCGGTCCATCCCGAAAGCCTCGGTGGCATCGACCGGATCGCGGACGATTTCCGCGAGCTTGGCGAGCGTGCCGCTGCGCGCGGTCTCAAGGTCGGCTACGAGGCGCTGGCCTGGGGCAAGCATATCTCGGACCACCGCGACGCGTGGGAGGTGGTGCGCCGCGCCGATCATCCCAATGTCGGCCTGATCCTCGACAGCTTCCACACGCTCGCCCGCAAGATCGACCCCGAGAGCATCCGATCCATCCCCGGCGACCGCATCTTTTTCGTCCAGCTTGCCGACGCGCCAAAGATCGACATGGATCTGCTCTACTGGTCTCGCCATTTCCGCAACATGCCGGGCGAGGGCGATCTCGATGTGACCGGCTTCATGCGTGCGGTCGCGGCCACAGGTTATGCGGGGCCGCTCAGCCTAGAGATTTTCAACGACCAGTTCCGTGGCGGGCGACCATCGCTCGTCGCCGGGGACGGCTACCGATCGCTCGTCAACCTGATGGATGACGTGCGCCGGGCGGAGCCCTCTCTCAAGGTCGATCTCGCGCCGATGCCCGCCCGGGTCCGCGCCGACGGGATCGACTTCATCGAATTCGCCAGCGATGCCGATGGCGCCAGATCGCTCGGCGCCCTCCTGCGGACGCTCGGCTTCAGCCTGACCGGCCGGCACATCTCGAAGGATCTGACGCTTTGGCAGCAGGGCGAGATCCGCATCGTCATCAATACCGGGAATGAAGGCTTCGCCCGCTCGGCCTTTGTCATGCATGGCACCTCGGTCTGCGATATCGGGCTTCACGTCGCCGATGCCGGTGAAACGCTCGAACGGGCCCGGATGCTTGGTGCCCCGGCCTTCCACCAACCGCGCGACACGGGCCAGATCGACATCCCGGCCATTCGTGGCGTCGGAGGCGGCGTGATGCACTTCCTCGACGATAGCCCCGAACTTGCGCGGGTCTGGGACACGGAATTCGTCGCGGTGGGGGAGGAGCGCGTAGCCGGTGCGGGCCTTACGCGGATCGACCATCTCGCCCAGACCATGGCCTATGACGAGATGTTGTCATGGTCGCTGTTCTACACCTCGATCTTCGATGCAGCGAAAACCCCGATGGTCGATGTCGCGGATCCCGGCGGACTGGTCCGGTCGCAGGCGATCGAGGGCCGAGGCGGGCTCAGGCTGACGCTGAACGGGGCCGAAAGTCACCGAACCTTCGCCGGGCGCTACCTAGCCGAGACGTTCGGTTCGGCCGTCCAGCATGTCGCCTTCGCCAGCGACGACATCTTCGCCACCGCCGAACGCCTCGCCGCCTCAGGTTTCGAAGCGCTGCCGATCGGCGGCAACTACTATGCCGATCTTGCTGCCCGGTTTGACCTGTCTGAAGACGACCTCGACCAGATGCGCCGCTTCGGTATCCTCTATGACGAGGACGCGGCCGGGCGGTTTTTCCAACTCTACTCCATGCCCATCGGGGCGGGGTTCTTCTTCGAGATCGTCGAACGGCGGGGTGGATACAACGGGTACGGCGCGCCCAACGCGCCCTTCCGGATCGCGGCGCAGGCCCGCTTGTCTCGGGGATCCGACATCCCGCGCCGGTAGCAACCGTTGGCGCAGCGCCGCCTAGAACGGCAAGCCGACATAGTTCTCCGCAAGCGACCCGAGCGCCTTCTCCGACGCGAAGAGATAGTCAAGCTCGGCGTCCTGAAGCTTGCGCTCATAGGGGGAAGCGTCAGGGAAGCTGTGCAGAAGCGACGTCATCCACCACGAGAACCGCTGGGCCTTCCAGACCCGCGCGAGCGCTGTCTCGGAATAGCGGTGAAGCCCGCTCTCGTCGCCCGTCTCGTACCGGCTGCGCAAGGCGTTGTAGAGATAGTGGACATCCGAGGCCGCCGAGTTCAGCCCGCGCGCGCCGGTCGGCGGCACGATATGGGCGGCATCGCCGACAAGGAAAAGCCGGCCGTAGCGCATCGGCTCGACGACGAAGCTGCGCAGCGGTGCGATGGATTTTTCGATCGACGGGCCGGTCTGAAGGCGGTCGGCGACCTCAGCAGGCAGGCGCCGCTTGAGTTCGGCCCAGAACGCCTCGTCCGACCAGTCTTCGACGCGCTCGGTCAGCGGCACTTGAATATAATAGCGGCTGAGCACCTTCGAGCGGCGCGAGCACAGCGCGAAGCCGCGTTCGTGCCGGGCGTAGATCAGTTCGTCCGAGACGGGATCGGTGCGCGAGAGAAGGCCGAGCCAGCCGAAAGGATAGACCCGCTCGAATTCGCGAAGCTCGCCCTTTGGGATCGACGTGCGGCTCACGCCGTGGAACCCGTCGGCGCCGACGATGTAGTCGCAGTCGATCCGCGTGTTCGCGTCGCCCTTGCGAAAGGTCACATGCGGACGGTCCGTGGTCAGGCCGCCAAGCGTCACGTCCTCGACATTGTGAAGGACCGTGCCACCCATTCGGTCGCGCGCCGCGTAAAGGTCGCGCGTCACTTCGGTTTGGCCGTAAACAACGACGGAGTTTCCACCGGAATGCCGGTGCAGATCCACGCGGCGAAGCTTGCCGCTGTCGGCGATGTGGAACCCTTCGTGGATCTCGCCCTCGCGGTCCATCCGCTCACCGCAGTCCGCCTCGCGCATCAGGCGCGCGAAGCCGTGTTCGAGTACGCCCGCTCGGATTCGGCCGAGGACGTAGTCACGGCTTTGGCGTTCCAGCACGATCGTCTCGATGCCGCGCAGGTGCAGGAGTTGGGAGAGGAGAAGGCCCGAGGGGCCGCCGCCGATGATGCAGACCTGGGTTTCCATTCGGCCTCCGTCAGGTTCCGAACCGGCATGGCTAGACAAGCGTCAAAGCCGGGATGCCGAGGATCGGGCTCCGCCGAACCATATCCGCCATCAGCAAAGGCATTGCATCCCGGAATGTCACGCCCAATCGTCAAATCGCGGACAAGAGAGCATGCGATGGACGGGTTGGGCCTTGCGGGTGGCAGGGTCAACTCTGGTTCCACGATAATGAGGCGCGATTACCGGACCGGGCCTTTAGGCTCTCGCTATCGAGGCGGGGCCACATCAGGGGCCGGGAGCTTTTGTGGTCTAGGTCGGCGCGAGCGTCCGATAGATCAAACTGTCGTCGGAGCCAGCGGCGAATGCGTCGGCCTTTGCGCGCAACTCGGCATGGAGCGGCGACTTAATGCAGACTGGATCGGTCGCTCCGGCATCGCCGGCCAGCGCAAGCGCCTGACACCGGCATCCGCCATGATCGGCGTGCTTGCGGTCGCAGGACCGGCAGGGTTCCGGCATCCATGCATCGCCACGGTAGGCATTGAAGGCGGGGCCGTCGTACCAGATTTCCCTGAGCGGCCGCTCCCGGATCGTGTCGAAGGTCAGATGCGGAATCGTCTGTGCTGCGTGACAGGGCAGCACCGTCCCGTCCGGCGCTATGTTGAGGCCAGTCGATCCCCAGCCCCCCATGCAGGATTTCGGATAATCCTCGTGATAGTCGGCCGGAACGAAGTCGATGACCAGCGTGCCAAGGAGACGCTTGCGGGCCTCCGCCACGATACGCTTCGCCTCCTCTGCCTGCGCGCGGGTCGGCATCAGCGCGGCGCGGTTCCGCATCGCCCAGCCATGGAACTGCACGATCGCCACCTCGATGCGGCGGGCGCCCATTTGCACGGCCATGTCGAGCGCATCGGGCAGCTGGTGCAGGTTCTGGCGGTGAACGACGGCGTTGAGCGTCAAGGGAAAGCCGATATCGGCGATCCATTCGGCGACCTGCATCTTGCGGTCAAACCCGCCCCGGTAGCCGCCGATCCGGTCCGCCATCGCAGCGTCGGTGCCCTGAAGCGACAGCTGCACATGATCAAGCCCCGCTTCGTCCAGCGCCCGCAATCGCCGCTCGGTCAGGCCGATCCCTGAGGTGATGAGGTTGGTGTACAGTCCGGCCCCGCGCGCGGCCGCGACAAGCTCTTCCAGATCGCGACGCGATGCCGGCTCTCCTCCGGACAGATGCACATGCAGGACGCCGAGATCGGCCGCCTGTCGGAACGCGTCGCTCCATTCGTCGGTCGAAAGCTCCGTTTCCTTCCGGGCAAGGTCCAGCGGGTTCGAGCAATAGGGACAGGAGAGCGGGCAGCGATGCGTCAGCTCGGCCAGCATCGCAAGGGGAGGGCGGACGCTCATTCGGCCAACTCCAGCATCCGCCGGTTCATGAGGCCGGTGAGCAGCCCCCGACTGTCCTCCGCGATCTGCTCCGACGGGGCATCGTACAACGCCGCAAGCGCCGCCACGATGGCGTCGAAGTGTTTCTTGCCGTCGACCTGCGCCAGAACCGCCTGCCCGATGGCATCAAGGCGGATCGCGCGTTCGGGGGCCAGCAGAACCCAGCTGCCGCGAACGCGGTCGTGATGCAGGCGCACGCCACGGGGCAGCACGGGAACGGAGGCGGAGGAGATGCTCATGACGCTTCCCGCAACGCAAGGCCTTCGCTCGGACGCCAGGCGCCGGGCGGTATGCGAGCGGGGTCGACATAGGCCGAATGCAGCGCATCGAGCTGGGCCCACAGGACATCGGTCTTGAATTCCAGCGCTTTCGCGGCGGCGTCCTGCTTTTCGTCCGTATTGGCATGGTCGAGGACCCAGGCCAGACCGAAGGCCACGTCCTTCGGCGCCTCCTTTAGCCGGTTGCGGAAGTAGGACAGGCTCGCATCGTCGGCAAAGGCGTAGTTCTTCAAAAGCCCCTCGATCCGCTCGGCATGGATCTTCGGCGCGAAGAGCTCGGTGAGCGAGGCGGCGACCGCCTCCAGAAGAGTCTTGTCGCGGACGAAGCGGACATAGGCGTCGACCGCGAAGCGCGTCGCGGGCAGGACACCTTCGGTGCTCGCTACGTAGTCGGGGTCGAGGCCGACCGCCTCGGCCAGCCGCAGCCAGCGCCGGATGCCGCCTTCGTTTTCCGCCGTGCCGTCGTGATCCTCGATCCGAGAGCGCCAGGCGCGGCGGAGGGCGGGGTCTTCGACCCGGCTCATGAAGGCCGCGTCCTTCAGCGGGATGCGGGACTGATAGTAGTAGCGGTTGATCACCCAGGCACGGACTTGGTCGGGCGTACAGCCGCCACCGTGCAGCAGGTGATGGAACGGGTGCTTGTCGTGATAGCGGTCCGCGCCGATCTGGCGCAGCCGGGCCTCGAATGCCTCTCGCGATTGAGTCATAGTGCGACCTCCATGCCGTCCTGTCCGATGGTCCAACCGGCGCTTTCGGCCACGCGCCTCTCGGAGGCATCGGGCCGCAGCACCGGGTTAGTGTTGTTCATGTGGATGAAGATCTTGCGGCCGATGGAAAGCCCGTCGAAGGCGGCGATGGAGCCTTGCGGACCGCTCATCGACATATGGCCCATGCGTTGGCCAGTCTTCCGGCCAAGACCCGCGCGGATCATCTCGTCATCCTGCCAGAGCGTGCCATCGAAAAAAACCAGATCCGCCCCTTCAAGCCGCGCGCAAAGCGCGTCTGTCAGCTTCGCGCAGCCCGGAATGTAGAATGCATCGCAATGTGCGCTTCTGAGATGGACGCCCACCGTCTGTTCACCCTCGAGATCGGTCTCGACCTCCTCCCCTTCGAGATAAAGCGGGACCTTTCCGGGAACGGCGAAGAGTTCGGCCGAGAGGCCCGGAACGATGTCCACGGGCGTTCCGAGCTCCACCACCACGCGTTTCACCAGCGCGGGGTCGAGCGCGGCAAAAATCGGGTTCGCTGCCAGCACGGCATGTATCTCCCGCGTCGCGTAAAGCGCGAAGGCCTGCTTCTCGCGCAAAGTGAGAAGTCCCGCGACATGGTCGATGTCGCCATTCGTGAGCAAGACCGCCTTCACCGGGCTTTCGCGAAGATCGGTCGGATGCAACGGCGGGGCATCGGCGATCTGCTGGCGAAGGTCGGGCGAGGCGTTCAGGATCACCCAACTCATGCCATCCGCGGTGCAGGCCAGCGATGATTGGGTCTGGGACGGGATCGCACCTTCGCGGGCGAGGCTACAGTTCCTGCAACCGCAATTCCATTGAGGCAGCCCCCCTCCGGCGGCCGCCCCGAGTATACGTGCGCGGAGCGCCATGTTGTGCCCCGCGCCCGAAGGTCAGAACAGCACGCCGTCGTCGTCGCTGTCCGGGCCGTACATGTTGATTTCCATGCCGCAGGCAATCTCGCGAAGAACGGGTTTCGTCCAGGCCATGATCTCCTCCTTGGGTTCCGGGTCGAATGGGAAGAAGGGAAGCCCGGGGTGATGAGTCGATCAATCGCGTTGTTCTAAGAAAAAATAAGAACATTTCAAAATCAATGGATTAGCGCTCAAGCGCGTCGAGCCGCACCAGGATGAATCCCCGGTTTCGAACGGTCTGGATGTCAATGCCGTACGCCTCGGGAGGGCTCAGCTTCTTGCGCAGGTAACCGACATAGACATCGACGATGTTGTCCGAACTCGTGCCTTCGCCGGCCCAGAGCGTGTCGAAGATCACGCCACGCGGCAGGATCCGGCCGGCATTGCGATAAAGCATCGCGAGAAGGTTCGCCTCGCGCTCCGTCAGCTCTGCCCGCACGCCTTGCCCGCGCATGAGGCGGGCAGCCGGATCGAAACCCGGCATGGCGCCCCGATCCTCGATCCGGCGTTCCTGAACCTGAAGCCGAGCGAAAAGCTCCTCGAACGAAAAGGGTTTGACGATGTAGTCGTCGGCGCCGGCCTCCAGCCCCTCGGTCCGGTCGCCGACCTCCGAAAGCGCGCTCAGCATCAGGATCGGCTTGCGGAAGCCTTCTGCCCGCGCTTTGCGAACCAGTTCGAAGCCGCTGTCGAGTCCCAGCATCACGTCGACGATGGCGGCGCGGAGCGGCACGGTCCTGAACCGTTCCAGCGCCGTTTCGATCCGGGTTTCCGCGATCGTCTCGTATCCATGCATCGCCAATCCCCGGGCGAGAGCCGACGCGATGTCCGCATCGTCCTCGACGACGAGGATAGGGTCCGTTGCGTCGGCCATGCCGGTCTAGTCTCCCCTCATCGGCAGAACCATCGTCACTTCGAACCCCGGCCCGGCCCCGAAGGTCCGGTCCGGCGGAACAGGGCTTTCGAGACTGATCCGGCCGCCCTGGCGTTCGATGACCCATTTCACCAAAGACAGGCCGATTCCAAACCCCTCCCTTCGTCTATCTCCCGATCCCTGGGCGAAGCGTGTAAACGCGGCCGGAAGGTCTTTCGCCGGCATGCCCGCGCCATCGTCGATTACCCGCAGGCACGCCATCCCGTCGCTTTCGTCGGCGACGACGCGGATGCCGGTCGCACCGGAGGCATGTCGAACGGCATTGCCGATCAGCGCCGCCACGACCTGCCGGGTCCAGTTCGGATCGCCGCGCACCGGCAATGTGCGGGGCAGGGACGTCTCGAGCGTCAGACCTGACTGGGCCACCTGCGCCCGGGTTTCCTCGACAGCCTCGCGCGCCGCGTCGCCAAGATCGAAGTCGTCTTCGCAGAGCGACAGCTGCCCGCTTTCCGAGCGCGCGATCCTCAGCAGGTCATCCATGCGCCGGTTCAGTCCCAAAGCGCGCTTGTGGATTGCCTCAAAGGCTTCAGGACCGGACCCGCCGCGCTTGCCGATTTCGGATTCCATCAGGATCACGGTGAGCGGGGTGCGCAACTCGTGTCCTATGTCGGCGAAGAAGCGGCGGCGGTCGGCGTCGATCTCGGCAAGGCGCTGGTTCTTGGCCTTGAGCTCCCGCGTCTGCTCCTCGATCGTGTCGTTCAGGCGCGCCCATTGCCGGTCGACCTTGGTCTTGCGCTCCGCGAGGGCCGCTGCCGTCGCGTTGGTTTGGCGGAAGAGCCGGCCGATCTCGTCGTCGCTATCCTCCGGCAGGGAAACGCTGAACTCCTGACGTCCAATGCCCTCGGATGCCTGGCGAAGCTCGTCGAGACGGCGAAGCTGCGGCCGGAGGAACCCGAAATAGTAGGTCAGGATCGTGAGAACGGCCGCCGCGGCCATTGCCACAGCCCAAGCGGTCAGTCGGGCCTTCAAGGCGTCGATGTCGGATAGCACGGCGTTGCGGGACCTGAGCTCCGCGCCGATCGTATCGTTCAGGACCTGGTCGAATTGCTGAGAAAAGTCGTCGACGATGGCGCGCAATGGCGTTTGTGTCGCGTCGGAGGCCGGGTCGGAAAGGCGATCGACGGCCGATTGGAACAGCGCCTCCATCCGTGCGATCCCGAGGCTGCGCGAGGCCCTGAGTGTCTGCTCGTCGAGGCCGAGGCCCTGCGCCTCTGCAACCGTCTCTTCCAGATCCGACTTCATGAGATCGAACGTGTGAAAGGTCGCCTGCGCGAGCGGGGCAAGGCGGTCGCGCCTATCGGGGGCGGCAAGACCCGATTGCCCCGCCTCTATCGCGACGACGAGGAACGTCCCGACCTGGGAGGCAAGCGCGGAGTAATGCTGAATGCGCCGCTCCGTCGCCGCCACCGTGTCCAGGGACAATGCGGTCCTGCTGATCCCGTAGACCGTGAGGATGCTCGCCGCGATCGCCAGGACGGCGAGGAGGCCAGCCCCCAGTCCGAGCTTCACCTTGAGCGAGGCGTCACGAAAGCGCACTGTCCGAACCGCCGAGTTCCGCCGTCCACCCAGCGGCGATTTGAGACTTGTGCGACCACCCATTTCTCCCCGCAACCGTGCGCACGCATTCTGCGCCGTGTGTGGGCCGTTCGCGCCTTGCGCTTACCGCACCGGGCGCGATCTCGCGGGGGGCGGACCGGCCGAAATCCGTCGCAGGCCGGCGGATGAGCGCGTTGGGCAAGACTTGGCTGGTCGGTGTCCGCTTCATCATGGATGGACGGTACGGCGCCTCTTCCCGGCGCTCAAGGCCCGACCGCATCGCGTGCCGTTTCACGAAACACTGGTGGTCTCACTTTGAAAGACTTGCGCAGCGCCAGATCGGAGGCCGGCTCAAGACCGCGGTGATGACCTTCCACGGGCCGGCCGGCACCCCGGAAAATCCACGTCCATCCTTTAGCGACCTGACCGATGCGGGGGATTGCGCAGGCGGATCCGCTCTTCAAGAATGCGTGCCACGGGGCCGCCGCAGATCTAATCCCGCGGCAGCCCAGACGCTCAGCGCCGCAGTCCTTGCCGGCGCCCAGGAGGAGAGATGAGATGACCGGGTTGAAGGGGTTCTTCGTCGCCGCCCCGCATGACGACGGCAGCCCGGTCACGGGGCACTATTTTGAGACCGCCTCGGACGACCCGGATCGGGCACAGGCCTGGGGCTACACCGATGCGCTGAGTTACCGGCCCGGTGACACTCTGCGGCTGCACCTGAACGGGCGGGGGCCGACGCTGCATCTCCGCATAGAGTGCGACGGCCTGCATCCGGCCATTGTGGTCGATACGACCGTGCGCTGCGCGTTCTCGCCGACTCCGGCCGACTGCTCGGTCCGCGGTTGCGACTGGCCCGTCGGCTACGCGCTGACCATACCCGCTGACTGGCCAAGCGGCCTTTATCGCGTGACCCTGGCGGTCGAGGGCCATGCGTCCGAACACATGTTCGTTCTCAAACCCGCCGCGGACGCCCCGCGCGCCGGTGTCCTGATCCTGCTCGCCACGGGAACCTGGGCGGCCTACAACGACTGGGGTGGATCGAACCACTACCAAGGGCTGACCGGCCGCGACGGCCGCGATTTCTCGCCCCATGTCTCGCTCCTGCGCCCCTGGGCGCGCGGTTTCGTCAGTTGGCCTGACGCCGCGCCTCGGATCCCCCACGCCTCTCCGCCGCTGACAAAGCCGCGCTATCCGCACATGGAATTCGCCCGTGCGAATGGCATATCGAAGAAATACGCCTCATCCGGATGGGCGGCGTTCGAGCGGCCCTTCGCGCTCTGGTGCGAGGCGCAAGGCATCGCGCTCGACTTCGCGACCCAACACGATCTGCACCGTGACCCGACGGTCCTCGATGGATACGAGAGGGTCGCGATCGTCGGTCATGACGAATACTGGACATGGGAGATGCGCGACCATCTCGACGCCTGGGTCGATGGCGGCGGAAGGCTCTGTCGCTTCGCCGGCAATTTCTTCTGGCAGACCCGGCTGTCGGCGGACCTTCTGACCCAGACCTGCTTCAAGTCGCGCGCCAAGGACGAAGACCCGGCGATGACAGGGGATCGGACGCGTCTGACCAGTTACTGGGATCATCCGCTGGTCGGCCGACCGGCCACCCTGTCCATGGGTTTGACCGGATCGGCGGGGGTCTATGCCGGTTGGAGCCGCTGCGCGGCGCACGGGTCGGGAGGCTTCACCATCTACCGGCCCGACCACTGGGTCATGCACGGCACGGGGCTTGGATACGGGGATGTCTTGGGCGCGGAGGCACGGATCTTCGGCTACGAGGTCGATGGAATCGACTATGTCATGACCCGCGGGCTGCCCTTCCCCGCCGGTGACGCCCGCCTTGACGGAAGCCTCGACATCGTCGGCCTGTCACCGGCCACGACCCTTGCCCATTCGGACAGCCCCGCCGACGCCGAT
>JBNKFC010000175.1:0-3466 GCA_050289105.1 Paracoccaceae bacterium
GCATCCCGCGTCCGCCGCCGCCCCAGGAGGCCTTGAGCATCAGCGGATAGCCGATCTCGGCCGCTTCCGCCTTGATCGCGTCGAAATCGTCGCCAAGAACCTCGGTCGCCGGGATGACCGGCACCCCGGCCGCGATCGCGACCCGGCGGGCGGACGCCTTGTCGCCGAGGGCGCGCATGGTTTCGGCCTTCGGGCCGATGAAGGTGATGCCGGCGGCGACACAGGCCTCGACGAAGTCGGGGTTTTCGCTGAGAAGCCCATAGCCCGGATGGATCGCGTCGGCGCCGCACTCCTTCGCGACCCGGATGATTTCGGAGATGGAGAGGTAGGCGGCGACCGGGCCGAGGCCCTCGCCGATTCGGTAGGCTTCATCCGCCTTGAAGCGGTGAAGCGAAAGCTTGTCCTCCTCGGCATAAACCGCCACGGTCCTTTTGCCGAGTTCGGTCGCCGCGCGCATGACGCGAATGGCGATCTCGCCCCGGTTCGCAATCAGAATCTTCTTGAATTCGGTCATCCGTCCCTCCCGGTCGCGCCGCGAAGAATAGGGATGCTGCGGCGCGGCGCAATACCCTGCACGTCCGAACTGTCAGGATTCGGAATCGCTTTGTTCTGCATATGCCCCACCGCGCCGCGAACTGGCGCACAAGCGAAGTAATTCTGACGAAAACGACCTCTTTGCAGCGCAGACGTAAGGTGGGTTCAAACCCACCTTACCTCGATACCGTCGCGACAAGCCTGCCGGGCAGGTCCGACAACTGCCGGGCACCGATCTGGCCCATGTTGGCCGTCATGTCCTTCGCCAGAAGATCGATCAGATGCGCCGGCCCCTCGGCGCCGAGGGCGCCGAGCGCGTAATGCCACGCCCGGCCCAGCATCACAAAGTTCGCGCCGAGGGCGATGGCGCGAAGGATATCGAGCCCGCCCTCGATGCCGCTGTCGAAGATCACCGGCAGCGTCGTCGCCGCGCTGATCGCCGGCAAGGCCTCGATCGTCGCGGGGGCCGCGTCGAACTGCCGGCCGGCATGGTTCGACACCCAGATCGCATCGACGCCCTCGTCCTGAAGCCGCGCCGCGTCGTCGGCATTGAGAACGCCCTTGATGATGAGCGGCCCATCCCAGGCGTCGCGGAGCGCCTTGAGGTAGTCCCAGTCGGGAGAGGTGCGGAGAAGATAGCCGATATGCGCGGTCGAGGAGAGGCTGACCTTCGTGTCGGCATACCCATCCATCATTCGCATCCGCGGCATGCCCATTCTCAGTGTGCCGAGCGCCCAGGCCGGCCGCATCGCCACCTGGGCGAAGAGTCGCGGCGTGAGCTTTGGCGGCTGGGTCAGGCCGGAGCGGGTCTGACGCTCCCGCCGGCTCGCTACCGGCACGTCGACGGTGAGGATAAGGCCGGAGAAGCCCGCATTTCTCGCGCGCTTCAACATGTCCTTTCGGATCTCGGGATCGCGCGGCGGATACATCTGGAACCAGCCGTGTTCGCCGAGGACGGGGGCCACGAATTCCGGCGTCTGGCTGGCCACCGTCGACATCGAATAGGGCAGGCCGGCCTTGCCCGCTGCCGCCGCGAGAAGCCGCTCCGCGTCCGGCCAGACCAGCCCCGACATGCCGACCGGCGAGACGCCGAAGGGCAGGGGAAATCGCTGGCCGAACAGCTCCGTCGTCAGGTCGGGCGTGAATTCGCCGTGCAGGATCGACGGGCGCAGGAGCACTGCGTCGAGCTGCGCCCGGTTGCGGCGAAGCGTCGCCTCGGTTCCGGTGGCGCTGTCGAGATATTCCCAGACGAAATGCGGGATGCGCGCGCGGGCGCGGGACTTGAGGTCGGCGATGGCTGGGTAGCGTTGGTTCAGGTCCATGCCGGATATCTCACGGGGCCCGTCGCGAAAGTCCAGAGACACGGATGGAACAGAGTGTGAACTTGTCTTTTATTCATTCGCCGATGCGGCTAGATTGCCACCCATGAGCAGCTTTGACGATCACGACGCCTTCGAAGGCGCCTCGCTTTCCGCCCGCGCGATGGCCGCGCGGCCAGCGCCGTACCTCGACGGGCTCAATCCCGCGCAGCGGCAGGCGGTGGAGGCGCTCGACGGTCCGGTCCTGATGCTCGCGGGGGCCGGCACCGGCAAGACCCGGGCGCTCACGGCACGGATCGCCCACCTTCTGGCGCGCGGGGCCGCGAGGCCGAACGAGATTCTCGCGGTCACCTTCACCAACAAGGCCGCGCGCGAGATGAAGGAGCGGGTGGGCCGGCTGATGGGCCAAGCGGTCGAGGGGATGCCCTGGATGGGCACCTTCCACTCGATCAGCGTGAAGATCCTGCGCCGGCATGCCGAGCTTGTCGGGTTGAAGTCCAACTTCACCATCCTCGACACGGACGACCAGATCCGCTTGCTGAAACAGGTGATTGCGGCCGCGAATATCGACGAGAAGCGCTGGCCCGCGCGACAACTCGCCGGGCTTATCGACCAGTGGAAGAACCGGGCCTGGGGGCCGGAACAGGTTCCAAGCTCGGAAGCGAGCGCCTTCAACCACATGGGCACCGAACTTTACGCGGCCTATCAACAGCGCCTTTTGACGCTGAACGCCACGGATTTCGGCGACCTCCTCCTCCACGTGGTAACGATCTTTCAGAGCCATGTTGACGTTCTGGAACAATATCAGCGCTGGTTCCGCTATATCCTTGTCGACGAGTATCAGGATACGAACGTCGCCCAGTATCTCTGGCTCAGGCTTCTGGCTGCGAAGCACAAGAACATCTGCTGCGTCGGCGACGACGATCAATCGATCTACGGCTGGCGCGGGGCCGAGGTCGGCAACATCCTGCGCTTCGAGAAGGATTTCCCCGGCGCCACTGTGATCCGGCTCGAACAGAACTACCGCTCGACCGAACACATCCTTGCCGCTGCCTCGGGGCTCATTTCCGCCAATGCCGGCCGGCTCGGCAAGACCCTCTGGACCGAGGCGAAGGGCGGCGAGAAGGTCCGCCTCATCGGTCACTGGGACGGTGAGGAGGAGGCGCGCTGGATTGGAGAGGAGGCCGAGGCGCTGCAGCGGGGCACCCGCGGTATGGAGCCTGTCAGCCTCAACGATCAGGCTATCCTGGTCCGCGCCTCGCACCAGATGCGCGCTTTCGAGGATCGATTCCTCACCATCGGTCTGCCCTACCGCGTCATCGGCGGTCCACGCTTTTACGAGCGGCTCGAAATCCGCGACGCGATGGCCTATTTCCGGCTCGCCGTCTCGCCCGAGGATGATCTCGCGTTCGAACGGGTGGTGAATACCCCGAAACGTGGGCTGGGCGACAAGGGGCAGCAGGTGATCCAGCGGAGCGCCCGCGAAGCGGGCGCAAGCCTTCTTGTCGGCGCGCGCCGGGCGCTCGCCTCCGGTCAGCTGTCCGGCCGAGCGGCCGGCCAGCTTCTGCAATTCGTCGAGAATGTCGAGCGCTGGCACCGGCTGACGCTGCGCG
>JBNKFC010000176.1:0-9751 GCA_050289105.1 Paracoccaceae bacterium
ACATGCGGGCTGCGGTCCTGGGTCCCGCCCGAGCCGGTGACGGCGCAGGTGATGAAGACCTCCTTGTTCATGGCGAGCGGCATAGCGATCCTCCTTGGTTTGCGCCGACTATAGCCACGGAAACCGCGCTCAATTCACAAAACGCGAAAGGTTTTTTGCATTTTTCGCAGGCTCGGTGATGCGTCCCGCCTTCCGCCCCGTCTTCGCGGCGTGTTGATCAGACGTGCACAATCATGTCCTTCGACCGGCATTTCAACGGTCGGCCGACCGTGCTAGGAGCGGCCGAGGCGAATTTCCATTCTGGAATTCACAAGTTGCGATAGACTGCTAAGACTTCGAGTCGGGGGCACCGCTGCGGCGGAGGGGGATGCTCGCCTCATTTGAGCCAAGGACCGGATTTGAGGGCCATGAAGAAAATCACCGTCGTTTCGCCCTGCTATAACGAAGAAGACAATGTCGAGACCTGTTACGAGACCGTAAAGGCGATCTTCGACCGTGAGCTTCCGAACTACGAGCGCGAGCACATCTTTGTCGACAACGCCTCCTCCGACCGCACGGTGGAAATCCTGCGCGGGATCGCGGCCAAGGACCCCTGCGTCAAGGTCGTGGTCAATGCGCGCAATTTCGGGGTCTACAAATCCACCTTCAACGGTCTTCGGCATTCGACCGGGGACGCGACGCTCTGCATGCTGCCGGTCGATCTTCAGGACCCGCCGGAACATCTGCCGGATTTCGTGAAGCTCTGGGAAAGCGGCTACGACGTGGTGGCGGGCGCGCGGTCCACGCGCGAGGAAGGCTTCTTCCTGCGCACCGCGCGCAAGGCGTTCTACCGGATCGTCAACTGGCTGTCGGATTTCGAGCTGTCGCCCGATGTGGGCGAGTTCCAGCTTGTCGACCGCAAGGTTCTCGACGCGGTGCTGAGCCACAATGACCACTATCCCTATATCCGAGGCATCATCGCCTCGGTCGGGTTCAAGAAGGTCATCATCCCGTATACCTGGAAGGCGCGGAAGCGCGGCGTTTCCAAGCACAACCTGATGATGCTGATCGACCAGGCGCTGAACGCGATCTTCGCCTTCACCAAGGCGCCGATGCGGTTCTGCACCTTCGTCGGCGTCGGCATCGCCATCGTCTCGATCCTGTTCTCGCTCTTCTCGGTCTTCGCTTGGTTCATGGGGATCGGCGACGCGCCGCGCGGCACGACCACGATCATCGTCGCGCTGTTCTTCCTGTCGGGAATCCAGCTTCTGTTCATCGGAATGCTCGGTGAGTATATCACCGCGATCCACAACCAGGTGCGCGGAGGCCCGACCGTGATCGAAAGCGAACTGATCAACATCGCTGACAACGGCGGTTCGAAGGGCCGGAAGGGTGGCTCAGATCGCGTCACCTCACTGGCTGCCCACAAAGCATGAACACAACACCAGCCTACCGTCCCGGCGCGACCGGCACGGTCGCGATCCTCGCGGCGATCGGCGTATTCGCTGCCGCGCTCTTGTTGCCGACCGTCCTTTCGACCCCGCCCTCCGGCCTGGTGCTGGAACCAATCGATCGCTGGGCGCTGTCGGTCTTGGCGCTGGCGCTGGTGGTCTTCGGATGGTCTGTCCGCAACGGGGCCGGATGGTTCGGTGCGCTCGGCTTCGTCTTCGTGACCGGCGGCGCGGCGCAGATCTACATGACCGAACCGTCGTGGTTTCCGGCCCTCCACCTCAAGCCGCAGAACGGCCGCGAATGGATCATGGTCGGCGTCATGGTCGTGGAGGCGGCGGTGGCGATCCTCGCCTTGCGACGGCTCGGCACCGGCAGGCTGATGGAGGAGGCCGGCCGCCGGCTTGGCTGGGGTCGGATCGCGATCTTCCTCGGGCTGAGCATCGCCTTCTGCTGTCCGGTCCTGAACTATGTCTGGCGTGGCGCCGCGGCGGCCTGGCTTGCCCATGTCGTCGTGGGCGGCGTGCTTCTGGCGCTGCATCTGTCGGTTCTCGTAGCGATGAGCCAGGTCAAGAGCCCGATCAGCGGGCTGCACCGGCTGTCGCCGATCGTGCCGGCGACCTTCACCGTGCTGATGAGCCTCGCCCTGGGGCATTTCGCCTTCGAGCATCTGCCTCATGTGGAGGACGAGGTCGCCTACCTCTTCCAGGCCCGCACCTTTGCCGGCGGCGCCCTGAGCGTGCCCGCCCCGCCCGATGCGGCGTTGCCGGGGCTCGAATACTATCTTCTGGATGTCAAGGACGGGCGCTGGTTCTCGACGTCTGTGCCGGGCTGGCCGGTGGCGCTGGCGCCGTTCGTGGCCTTGGGCGTGCCCTGGCTCCTCAACCCGATCCTTGCCGGCATCTCGGTTCTCTTGGCCTATGACATCGCGCTCCGCCGCGTCGGCCGCGATCAGGCTGACCTCGTGGCGCTGATGATGGCCTCCTCGCCGTGGCTTCTGGCGGCGGCGGCTTCGCTGATGCCGCACACGCTCACGCTGACGCTTATGCTGTTCGCGTGGTGGATGGTGCTCCGGGCCCGCGCGGCGACGGGACATGAGGTGCGGCGGCTAGTCCTGGCCGGGCTCGCGATGGGCTGGATCTTTGCCACAAGGCCGCTCGACGGGCTGGTGGTCGGCGGTTTGACCGGGCTCTGGGTTCTCGCCGGTCCCGGCGGAACGTTGCGCCGCGCCGGCCTTTTCGCGGCGGGCGCGGTCGTGGCGGGAAGCCTGCTTCTTCTTCACAACTATCAGCTGACCGGCTCGCCCCTGCGAATGCCGCTCACCGATTATCTGGACCGGCACTGGGGCTTCGGCGCCAATGCCTATGGGTTCGGGCCCGAGATCGGTCCGCCGGGCGGCTGGCAGATGCTCGACCTCTGGGTGGGGCACAGCCCGCTCGAGGCGGTTCTGAACACGATCAACCTGATCGCCAGCCTGCAGTTCGAGCTTCTGGGCTGGTCGGTCGGATCGCTCGCGCTGGTCTTTGCCTTCTTCCTCTGGCAGGGGCGCAAGCTGGCCTTCGACTGGGTGATGGTGGTCGTGATCGCGGCGATCGTGCTTGCGATGGCGCTCTACTGGTTCGCCGACAGTTACTATTTCGGGCCGCGTTACTGGTTCCTCGCCGCCTTCCCGCTGCTCTACCTCTCGGCGCGAGGCTATGACGCGCTGCGGGCGCGGTTTCCGGGCGCGGACGGCATGAACTTCGTCCGGATCGACTCCATACTCGGGCTCTGCTGCCTGTTCGGCTTGTTGGTCTTCACGCCCTGGCGGGGTGTGGTCAAATACTACGAATACGGCAATTTCCACAAAACCTACCGCGAGGCCGCGCAAAGCGGGCAGTTCGGCAATGCGGTGGTGATCATCAAGAAGTCCGGCGACGAAGGGTCTGCCTTCATCCTCAACGATCCCTGGCTGTCCGGGCCGGAGCCGATCTTCCTGTTCGATACCGGGACGCTGGATGAGAATGCGCTGCGGGAAGCCTTCCCGGGCCGCGAAATCATCCACTACGATGCGAAGTGGACGCACCGGACGCCGCCAGCCTGATAAGGTTGCCCAAGGCGACTGAGAGCTTGCCTTGGCTCAAGCCCGACAAAAGGCAGGCCCGCACCCTTACTCGGAGCAGCTCCAGTCTGTGACGGTAAAGTAGGACGGGTCGAAGACCTCGGCGTCGTGCATCCACATCACCCGGTCCTTGTCGTAGCGGTTCACGTATTCCCAGACCATCTTCCCCGCCGGGGTGACTTCGAACGACCGGCCGGACTGGGCCTCGGTGATCATCAGATTGCCGTCGGGCTGTTTCTGATGGGTCGAGCGTTCGCGCGAATACATGTGCTGGTCGTCGCGCCCGCCATAGAGGGTCACCGCCGCGCCCGTCGCGGGGTCGATTTGCCAGATCCGGCTGCCGCCGGCGCGGGACCCGTCGGGTGTCTCGTCGGTATGGTTGTCGAAGAGGGTGATCTTGCCGCCCTTTTCCCAGTCCGGATCATGCTGGCGCACGAAGGGGCCGACCTTCCACCACTTGATCTTCTTCACCTCGGGATCGGTGACGAGGATCATGTTGCGATTGCGGATCGACAGCATCAGGTCGCCCGCCTCGAACATCGGGAAGTCGGCGGCGAGGGCTGCGGGAAGCTCCTCCACCTCGTTGAGGTGGAATTCCCCGGTGCCGCGAGTGCGGAAATATCCGGTCGAGGTCAGGACCGCCTCCATCCCGTTTTCGAGGAACAGCTCGGTCAGGGGCTTTTCGAAGACCTTCTTGCCGTCGGCATCGTATTTGAAGACGAGGTCTTCCCAATACGGACCCGCGAACGGCCAAGGGATCTCGCTGTTCGGCTTGTCGATGTAGCGCCCGCCGGAGATCACCACGCCGCCATTGGCGAGCCAATTGGGCGAGTGGTGGTTGACGATGCCGGGCGTCGTCCAGACCGGCTTGCCGCAGCGGTCGAGCCGCGCCATGCCGCCGCTTTCGAAGGAAAAGACGATGTCCCCCTCGGGCGTGATGATCGTGCCGTGGGTGATGGCGTTCCAGTCGGTCGCGGGATTGTCTCGGAAGAAGCTCGTATCGGGGAAGAGCTTGTGCGCGCTCAGTTCCCAGTCGTTGACCACGGCGCCATCGCGGCGGATGAGCCGCGCCCGGTTGTTACCGTCCATGAAGCCCGACAGAAGGATGAGATCGTCCTTGCCAGCTTCGTTCACGACCACGCCCGAGCCCTCGTACCGGGCCGGTTCGAGGAAATGCACCGGCTCGGTGCCGCGCAGGTTCGGCAGTTCCTCGTAGAGCGTCTTGGCTTCGTCGAGCGTGCCCCAGACGAGATTGTAGGCCGCGTTCTCGCGCACCGCCGAATAGAGGCCGGCGGTGAAGGTGCCGCCGAGGACGAGCGCGCCGCCGCCGAGGAAGAAGAAGAGTTTCGCCTTGTCCATGATCCCTGCCTTATTTTTCTTTCATCCCGAGCACCCGCTTGATCATCGGCACGAGGTCGATAACCCGGCGTTCACCCGTCTTGGCGCCGTGTCCGTAGATCACAGTGCGCGGAGTTATGTAGATCGACGCCCCGGTATCGACGGGAAGCTTCGTCCCGGCATGGGCCTTGTAAAGCTCCATGTCGCGGATGAAGAGCCCGTATCCGTCCTTTTCGTCGAAGAGCGTGCCGTCCGCCTCGGTCGCCTGATCGAGCGGCTTGAGCGTGTAGTTCACCACCTGCCCCTCTGGCTTCGGGAATTCCGAATAGTACCACCACACGAGCGGCGCGCCGTAATAGCGCTCCTTCGGGTCATCCTCGCCATAGGTCATCTTGAAGAGGTTGCCGAGGAGGATATGGGCGATGTCGAGCGCCTTTTCGTCAAAGCCCCGGAACCGGTCGCCGTCGCCGCGTTCGGCACTTTCGAAGAGCGGCCCCTCGGTCACGACATGCTGGCCAATCACCCGCTCGAACCCGTGCATCTTCATCTCGCGCGGCCAGGAGAGCCAGACGGAGAGCGCCAGAAGCACAGCGGCCGTGATGCGAAGTGCGGGCTGGTAGCGGGTCCAAAGCTCTGACCGGTACATGACGACCAGGGGCGGGATCATCGCCGGGATGAAATGGTGCAGCAGGACCCGATAGGCCTGGAGGTAGAAGAAGAGGAAGTAGCCGAGCGTCACCAGCGTCAGCGCCCGCGCGATCCGGTCCTGCCTCGGCCAGGTCAGAAGGAAGAGGGCCGGCAGGATGCCGACCGGCACCGCCCAGAACCCGAACCGGCTCCAGTCCTCGAAAGTCACGAAGCGCAGGCGGGTGACGATGTTGTCGGCGCCGAATTCGTTGCCGGGGAAAGGCAGGCCGAGGAGCACGATGATCTTCGGCAGGATGACCGATATGAAGCCCGCGACGCCGACGATGCCGACGGCCACGAAGAGCCGCGTCCAGGGGATCGGCCGGAAGGTCAGGAACACGGCCGCCGGCCACATCAGAAGCCAGAGCCCGCCCGTCGGGATCACCAAGTGGGTCATCACGCCGGTGGCCAGCATCAGCCAGCGCCGGTCCTCGATGAAGAAGAGCGCGTAGCCGAGGAAGCAGATCAGCGACAGCGTCTCGCGCGCGGCGGGCATCGGGCTGTCGCCGAAATAGACGTGGTAGCCGCCGGAATAGACATTGGCGAGGATGTAGAGGAGGAGTGCTGAGCCGATCAGCGCATGATCGGCGGGCCGCAGCGCCGCGACCGCGTCGCGCCCGGTGCGGATGAGCTGGGTCAGCACCGGGTAGAAGAGCGCCAGATACATCAGCAAGGGCGCGCGAACCGAGAATTCCCATTCGCCCCAGAGCCGGACGAACCAGCTTTCGGGGATCACGAAGAGGACCATCGTCAGGCCGGGCGCGTTGCGGATCGGCCCGGCTTCGGGCGTCCAGAACGGCCAGAGCTTCGCGATGTAGAGCCGCGCGAATTGCAAGGAGCCGGAGCCGTCGCCGGTAAAGTTCTCCCAGTAGAACTTGGGAGCGAAGAGAACGAGGCAGAGCCAGAAGAGGCCGAGCGCGACCCAGAGGTCGGTCCCCTGCCCCTGAAGACGCAGCCGGTGCTGCTGCCCCGACGATAGCCTGAGCCCGGCGATGGCGAGGCAGGCAATGTCGAGCACGAGGATCAGCCAGAAATAGCTCGCCCCCTTTGCGGTGATGCCGCTTGCCAGTTGGAAGACGGTCGTCACGCCAATATGGACGAGGATCGCGATGGTGAGGCTTGAGACGAGCCAGGCGGCGGCATGCTTCTCGCGCCCGAAGACGGCCGAAAGGACGAGGCCGGGAGCGAGAAGGAAGATACTTGTCGCAAGGGCCGTCGCCGGCGTGACGAGGTAGAATTGCAGCGCATGGCCGGGCAGGAAATACGGGCTGTCGCTGAGACCAAGATCCCACTGCATCAGCGTGTCCCGCAAGCTCGGCAGACCGGCGAGCGTCACCGCTGCCGAGACCAGCACGACGAGGCCGAGGATCAGCATCGCGCGCGGCGCGGTTTCGGTCCGGGTGTCGGCAAACGTCATGAATGTCCCTTTCCGAAAGGCAGGCGACCGGTCAGCGCGAGCGAGACGAAGACGAAGGCCACCATCGCCATCGGGAAGACGAGAATCGCCTGCGCCCAAAGCTCCGAGAGGCCGGTGTCGATGGCGGCCCTGAGCACCCATTTGTTGAGGAAGAAGAGCGCCACGTAGGCAAGCACATAGGCCGGCAGCCGGCGCAAGCCTTGGGTGCCGAACACGATGCGACCATGCATGACGAAGTTCCACAGAACCCCGATCACATAGGAAAGCCCGAGCGCCCATTGCCAAGGCAGACCGAGAAGCCGGAGGAGCACCGCGTAGACGGCAAAGCCGAAGGCGGTGTTCGCGACGCCGACGACGAGGAATTTCACGAAACGCCAGAGTTCGGGGCGGGAACGGAGGGCAACGATCACCGGATCACCCCTTCCTCTTCCAGCACCGCGCGGATGCCGGTTTCCGTGTCGTAGCGCGGCCGGAAGCCGACGTCGCGGCTGAGCCGGGTCACGTCGGCCTCGATCAGCGCGGGGTCATTCGCGGGGCGCGGCCGCGCGCCGAGGCGGATAAGGTCTTCGCGCCCCATGTCGCGGGCGATCGTCTCGATCATGTCGCGGACGGGGACCGCATGACCGGACCCTATGTTCACCGCCCCCTCGACCTCGCTGGCCAGAAGCCGAACCAGCGCCTCGGCGATATCGGCGGCATGAAGGAAATCGCGGCGCTGGAGGCCGTCCGTGCACTCCACCGCCTCGCCTGCGGCAAGCCCCTTGATGAGGTCGCCGAAGAGCCGGCCCTTCGGCTCGCCCGGCCCGTAGCAGAAGAAGGGCCGCGCCCAGGCGAGCGAAACGCCCATCACCCCAGCCCCGGCGAGAGCGGCCATCGAGGTCGCGGCCTTGGCGGCGCCGTAAAGCGTCGCGGGTCTGAGCGGCGTCGTCTCTGCCAGGTGGCCGTCCGACCAGTCGTATTCGGCGCAGCTTCCCACCATCACCGCGCGGGTGCCCCCGGCCTCCGCGAAAGCTCGCAGAAGCTTGAGGCTTGCCCCCACCCAATCGAGATTTTCCGGCGCGCTCCAGCGGTCCTGGCCGTCATGCCAGGCGAGATGGATCAGGTGATCCGCTTCGGCCCGCACCACGATCCCCTCGGGATCGTCGAGAAGGTTGCCGGTCATGCAGCCGGGGCGGCGCGAAACCGCCACGACTTCGTAGTCGAGCGCCCTCAAGGCCGCGCCGACATGGCGACCGATCAGACCGGAGCCGCCGGTCAGGAGGACGCGCCCCGCGCTCATGCCGTTACGGAGATCGCCGGGACGGCGGTGACGAAGCGGGTGCCGCCCTCGCGGAGGTCCGAAAGCTGGCGGATCACCTCGGCTTTGAGGTTCCAGGGCAGGATCAGCACGAAATCGGGCTGGCGCTTTCTGAGTTCGTCGACGTCGAACACCGGGATGCGGCTGCCGGGCAGAAGCGTGTTCTGCTTGGCGGGGTTGCGGTCGACGCAATAGGCGATGAGGTCGGGACCGATCTGGCAATAGTTCAGAAGCGTGTTGCCTTTCGCGGCCGCCCCGTAGGCGGCGACGAGCTTTCCCTGTGCCTTGGCTTTTTTCAGGAAATCCAGAAGCCCGTCGCGCACCGCCTCGACCCGTTCGGAAAACCCTTCGTATCCCGCGGCGCTGTCGAGCTTCGCGGCCTTCTCGTCGCCGCGCACCTTGGCGACGCCGGGGCATTCGGCGTGGGAGGCGTCCTGCCGGCAGGCATAGACCCGCAAGGACCCGCCGTGGGTCGGCAGTTCTTCCACGTCGAAGACACGCAAACCTTTGGACGCGAACACCTTTTCCACCGCCAGAAGCGACAGATAGGAATAGTGCTCATGATAGATCGTGTCGAACTGCACCTCTTTGATGAGGCGCAGGAGATGCGGGAACTCGACCGTATAGACCGCGTCGCCAGTCAGAAGCTGCGCGACGCCCGCGACGAAGTCGTTGATGTCGGGGACATGGGCCAGCACGTTGGCCGAGCAGATGAGGTCGGGCCGCTTGCCCTCGTCATAGAGCTTCTTCGCGATCCTCTCGCCGAAGAATTCGACCAGCGTCGGCACGCCGGCCTTTTCGGCCGCCGCCGCGACCGATCCCGACGGCTCGATCCCGAGAACCGGGATGCCGGCGGCAACGAAGTTTTTCAGCAGGTAGCCGTCGTTCGACGCGATCTCGACCACGAAGCTGTCAGACCCAAGACCAAAGCGTTCGGTGACCATGTCGGCATAGGCCTTGGCATGGGCGAGCCAGCTGTCGGAGAAGGAGGAGAAATAGGCGTAATCGCCAGTAAAAATCTTTTCCGGCGGAACGTCCTCATCGACCTGCACCAGCCAGCAGTTTTCGCAGACGCGGGTGTGGAGCGTGTATTTCGGCTCCGGCTCGTCCGCCTTGTCCATCGGCACATAGGAATTCGCCACGGCCGAAAGGCCGAGATCGACGAAGGTCAACGGCATTTCGGCGCCGCAATGCCGGCATTTCGGATAACTGGTCACGCGATACTCTCCTGTCTCATGGGTCGTCCCGGCCCTTACCAAATCTTCCATGGCGCTTTCCCCGTTGCCCAGAACGCCTCCAGTTCCTGCTTCTCGCGGATCGTGTCCATCGGCTGCCAGAAGCCCTTGTGTTCGTAGGCCATGAGTTCACCGTCGCGGGCGAGGCCCATGAGCGGTGCGCGTTCCCAGATGGTCGCATCGTCCTCAAGATACCTGGCCACCTTCGGCGACAGGACGAAGTAGCCGCCATTGATGACACCGCCGTC
>JBNKFC010000177.1:0-8275 GCA_050289105.1 Paracoccaceae bacterium
GGCGCGCTCGTTCCCATGCTGACGCTCGGCGTGCCGGGTTCGGGCACGACGGCGGTCCTCCTCGCGGTCCTGATGACGCTCAACATCACGCCGGGGCCGACCCTATTTGCCGACCGGCCCGACGTCGTCTGGGGCCTGATCGCCTCGCTTCTCATCGCGAACTTCGTTCTGCTGGCGATGAACGTGCCGATGGTGAAGGTCTTCGTGAAGATCCTCATGGTCCCGCCCGCCGTTCTGTTGCCGGCGGTGACGATGATCTCGTTCGTCGGAATCTACTCGCTCTCGGGCAGCTATTTCGACCTTGTCCTGATGATCGGCTTCGGCGTCATGGGCTATGCCTTCCGCAAAATGGACATCCCGACCGTGCCCGTGATCCTCGGTATCCTTCTGGGCTACCAGATGGAAAACAACCTGCGCCACGCGATGACGCTGTCGGGCGGCGAGTGGACATACCTCTTCTCCTCTCCCATCGCGGCCGTTCTGTGGGTCGCCGCCGTCACCGGGTTCGTCGCTCCGATGTTCCTGCGGCGGTTCCTGAAGAAACCCGACCTGGTCGAGGACTGAGATGGTCCGCGTTCTTATCCCCACCGGCGCGCTCGGTCTCGGTTACGACCGGGCGGCGCTTGCCCGCGGGGTGGCGGCGCGACCTGACATCATCGCGGTCGACGGCGGCTCGACCGACAGCGGGCCAGCCTATCTCGGGCGGGGAGTGTCGAAATACTCCCGTGCCACGACCAAGGCCGAGTGGCGCGAGCTTATGCTCGCGCGTGCTGAAGCGGGGGTGCCACTCGTCATCGGTACTGCCGGCACCTGCGGCGCGGATGCGGCCGTTGACTGGCTGTGGGAAATCACCCGGGAACTGGCTGCAGCACTTGGGCAGAACCTGCGCGTCGCAAGGCTCTATTCCGGCCAAAATCCGGTAGAAATCGCCGAAGCGTTTAGTGTGGGCAAGGTCGCGCCCCTGCCCGCTGCCCCCGCAATATCCGCCGAGGTCATCGCCGCTTGCACCAACATTGTCGCCCTCGCCGGCGCCGAGCAGGTGCAGGCCGCGCTGGAGACCGGCGCGGATATCGTCATCGCCGGGCGGACGACCGACACCGCGATCATCGCCGCCTTGCCGCTGGCGCGCGGCTGCCATCCCGGCGGTGCCTGGCACGGCGCGAAGATCGGTGAATGTGGCGCGCTGGCAACGACGAATCCCGCCTCCGGCACCATTCTTATCGACTTCGACGAGACCGGTTTCACGGTGGAGCCGATGGGCGCCACGGCCCGCGCGACGCCCTACACGGTGTCGGCCCACATGCTCTACGAGAATTCCGACCCCTACCTCCTGCACGAGCCGGGCGGCGTGCTCGATGTCACGCAGGCGCGCTACACCGCGCTCGATGACCGCAGGGTGCGTGTCGAAGGGTCCGTCTGGCGCCCCGGACCCTACACCGTGAAGCTCGAAGGCGCGCGGATCGGCGGCTACCAGACCGTCAGCCTCACCCTCGTGCGCGACCGCCGCTACGTCGCCGGTATCCGCGACTGGGTTGCCGGGATCGAGCGGCGCGCGCGCGCCGACATTTCGGCGCGCATGGGTCTCGACCCGACCGGTTACGACATCGAGATGCGCCTTGTCGGCCTCGACGCGACGCTGGGTGCGCTGGAAACCGGCGGCGCGCTGCCGGTCGAGGTCGGTGTGCTGGCTATCGCCACCGCGCCGACCGAGGCGCAGGCGACCGAGATCGGCAAGATCCTCAACCCCTACCTCCTCCACCACGCGCTGACGGAGGACGAGCCGATGCCGACTTTCGCCTTCCCCTTCTCACCAGCGGAGATGAACCGCGGCGCGCTTTACGAATTCTGCTTGCACCACGTCTTGCCACTCTCCGATCCGATGAGCGCGTTCCGCCTTGTGACCGAGGAGGTGAAGCATGACTGAACTGGGTCACATCGCCGAGAAGGTGCGGTCGAAGAACGCCGGCCCCTTCTGGCTGACGATCGACATTTTCTGCGGCAGCAGAGCCGCATTTGACCGGATATCCAGCGGCCTCGACACCGCGAGGGTCGCCGCCCTGTTCCGGATGGATGCGGGGGATCTCAAGCGCTTCGACATTGCAGATCTGAACGTGGTCAAATTCTCGCTTCCCCGCCCGACGATCCAAGGCACCCGCGCCGACCGCGACATGCATGGTGCAGCCTGGGCGGTTCTGCTGGAAGAACTTCCAATCGACTGACCGTCACTTACGGGAAACCGTGATCGGGCGCGCCCTTCGCGGAATCAAGCTGCCTTGAAGATGCTCTCACGATGCTCGGCGAGATAGATGCGCATCCAGGGTGTGAACCGTTCGGGCGCTGCCGCCACCTCCTCAAGAAGCGCTGCAAGGGTGACCCAGCGCACGTCCATGACCTCGGCGGGGTTCGGCGTGACGGTCAGGTTTTCCGGCGCCACGGCGGTGAAAATGTCCACGACCTCATGCTCGGTCATGCCACCGCCGACATCTGCGCGATATTCCACCTGATTTGCGAAGGCCGGGGTCAGCCCCTCGATCCCCAGCTCCTCGCGTAGCCGTCGGACGGCGCAGTCCGCGGGGGCCTCGTCCCAATGCGGATGGGTACAGCAGGTATTCGCCCAAAGTCCGGGCGTATGGTATTTTCCCATGGCCCGCCGCTGGATCAGCACTTTGTCGCCGTCCAGCACAAAGACGGAAACGGCCTTGTGACGAAGGCCTTGGAGATGCGCGGCAAGCTTGTCGAAGGGCGCGAGACGCCCTTCGATCCATACCGGAATAAGATCGGACGGTTCCGTCACGACACCTGTTCGGCCGGCTTCTGCGCCGCTGCACGACGGGCAAGTTCCTGACGATAGAGCGCCAGAAAATCGACGGTATCGATATTGAGCGGCGGGAAGCCTCCATCGCGCGTCACGTCCGAGATGATCCGGCGCACGAAGGGAAACACCATGCGCGGGCATTCGATCAGCAGAAACGGGTGCAACTGGTCTTCCGGCACGCCCTCGACATGGAAGATCGCGCCGTAATCGAGCTCCAGCAGAAAGAGCGGCGCCTTGTCGGCGCTGTTTTGCGAGGTGACCTTGAACTTGCTGATCACTTCATACTGGTGGTCCACGGACCGTTTGCGGGCATCAAGGCTTACCTGGACCTGGATGTCCGGCTTGACTTCCGCATTGCTGATGCCCTTTTGCGCCACGATGTTCTCGAAGGACAGGTCGCGGATGAACTGCCCCAGCACCTGCATCTTCACCTGCGGCGCTTGATCGGGCGCGGCCCCGTTGCCGTTCTCGGCCATCTCATACTCTCCCAAGGAAACCTAGATCGGCGAGGGGTGTAGCACCTTGCGCGGCGCGCCTCAATGCCGGGTCCAGCCGGAAGGCGTGCGTGGCACCGAGTTCTCCGGGTCGATCTCGTGAAATTCGCCATCGATGATATCGGGTCGTTGCGGATCCCGGCGCGGCGGCATGTCGCCGAACGTGAACCGTTCGACGCGCACACGGGTGGCAAGATAGCGCAGGAGCGCAGCCCGCACCGGGGGAATGAGAAGGAGAATTCCCATCGCATCTGTGAAAAATCCCGGCGTCAGAAGAAGCGCGCCGGCCAGGAGGATCAGCGCACCGTGAGCGATGGGTTCCGTCGGGTCCCTCAACTCGTTGAGTGAACCGCGGAGTTGGGCGAGCGCGGCGGCGCCCTGCATCCGCACCAACCAGCTGCCCACGACGGCGGTCGCAAGCACGATTGCCAAGGTCGGCCACAGGCCAATCATCCCTCCAACCTTGATGAAGAGGCCAATTTCGATGAGAGGAACCGCGATAAACGCGATCAGAAGCCACATGGCATCTCCTTTCCGGGTCGTGGAGTGGACTTGACCCCACCCGTAACTTACATAAGTGGACAGATGAAAAGATACCAACCCTGCCGCGTTCCGTATCGCGGCGATAAAGGCTGAGCTTTTATGTCCAATGCCGTCATCCAGTTGCTGGTTCTTGCCGGGATCGCGATTTTTCTGATCCTCAAACTCAAAAGCGTTCTCGGCACACGCGAAGGCTTCGAGAAGCCGCCGGTGACCCCTCGCCTGCCCGATGAGCGCAAGGGACGCTTCGAGGTGATCGAAGGGGGTCCGGATCGCGACATCACCGATCACGTCACCGAGGGCAGTGACGCCGCAAAGGCGCTCGCCGCGATGAAGCAGGCCGAGCCGAGCTTCTCGGTGTCCGAGTTCCTCAGCGGGGCGCGGGGCGCCTATGAGATGATCCTCATGGCGTTCGAAAAAGGCGACCTTTCCAAGGTCAAGCCGTTCCTGTCGGATGAGGTTTACGACGCCTTCTCCCAGGTCGTCGCTGCCCGCAACGCCCGCGGCCTTACCGTGACGGCGGAATTCGTGGGTATCCGCGAGGTTACGCTTCAGAACGCGGAGTTCGACCGCGCCACGAGCGAAGGCGACGTGACGGTGCGCTTCGCGAGTGAGCTGATCTCATCGGCGCGGGATGCGACGGGCGAGGTCGTCGAGGGCAACCCGAACGAGGTCCGCCGCCAGCGTGATGTGTGGACGTTTGCCCGCAAGATGGGGTCCAACGACCCCAACTGGCAGCTTGTCGCCACCGGCGACTGATGTTGGGCGCGCGGCGGCTGTCGTTTTCCCGGCTGGCCGGCTGGGCAGAGGATGATCACGCCGCGGCTCTAGCCGCATATTCCGTAACGGTCGATCTTCTGGACGCGGCATGGCCCCGTCCCGGCGCCGATGACGCGAAGGCGTTCTTCGAAGAGTTCTTCTGCCCGGTCCTCATCGGAACGCCGCCGGCGCTTCTGACCGGCTACTATGAGCCTGAGGTCGCAGGTTCGGGCACACCGACCGCCGTCTTTCGTCATCCGCTCCATGCCGCGCCCGAAGACCTCTCCACCGACCGTCCCTGGTATAGACGAGCCGAGATCGAGGCGGGGAACCTTCTGAGCGGGCGAGAACTGGTCTGGCTGGAAAGCCCCGTCGACGCGTTCTTTGCCCAGGTTCAGGGTTCCGTCCGGGTACGGATGCCGGACGGCCGGATGCGACGGTACGGATTTGCCGGGAAGAACGGGCACGACTATCGCTCGATCGGAGCCGAACTGGTCCGGCGGGGCGAGGTCACCGAGGCGGATATGTCGGCAGATGCGATCCGTGCCTGGTGCGCGCGCCATCCGGGCAGGGTGGCGGAGCTTTTGCGGCATAATCCGTCCTACGTCTTCTTCCGGGCGCTCGACCTGCCCGAAGGTTCCGGGCCGCTCGGCTGCATGGGCCGGCCGGTGACGGAGGGGCGGACGATCGCGGTGGACCCCGCGCACATCCCGCTTGGCGCTCCGGTCTGGGTAGAGGCGGAAGCATCGGCCCGGCTGATGGTGGCCCAGGACAAGGGCAGTGCGATCAGGGGCGCTCAGCGTGGCGATCTCTTCTGCGGGTCGGGGCCCATCGCCGGGGAACGCGCGGGAAACATGCGGATTTCAGGCAGGTTAGTCACATTCTTGCCCCACACGCTCGCCGAAGGGATCGCCCCGTGAGCCGCCGCAAACGTGGATTGACGTCGGAGGAGCAGGAGCTTTGGGGGCGTGTCGCGGCCTCGGCCCGGCCCATTCGGCCCGTTCATGCGTCGGCCGCCGAACCGGGGCACAAGCCGAAACCGAAGCCTGTTCATCCAAAGCCGCTTCCCTCGGATTTTCATATCGGCCAGATGGCCCGACCGATGACTGCGGCGCACGACCTTGTGCCCGCATTGGAGGAGCGGCTGGTGGCACAGCCGGTGAGGATCGACCGGCGCACGCATCAGCAGATGACGCGCGGCAAGTTGCGCCCCGAGGCGCGGATCGACCTGCACGGAATGACGCTGGCAGAGGCTCATCCCGAATTGATCCGCTTCGTCCTGAATGCCCACGAAGCCGGGAAGCGTCTGATCCTCGTCATTACCGGCAAAGGTAAGCGTGGCGACGATCAAGGGCCGATCCCCCAGCGCGTCGGTGTGCTGAGGCATCAGGTGCCACAATGGCTGACCCAGCCGCCGCTCGGCGCAGTGGTGCTTCAGGTCACTCCGGCGCATCTGAAGCACGGCGGCGGCGGAGCGTTTTACGTATACCTGCGCCGCGCGCGTTAGGGCGTGATGCCTGAGATGGCGGCGACTGGCGACAACACGATCTGGGTCGCGCTCTGCACGGTCAGGACCGCGCCGGGCAAAAGCCCGGTTCGACCGGTCTGACTGGCCGCAAGGGCCGCGTCCACATCGGAGATGCGGCCGAGGATCGCGAGAAGCGCCGGTGAATTGCCGGCATTGAAGTGGCCTGCGCCGGTGGAAAAGGCCGTGGTGTCGAGCAGCGTGACCTTGAGGTCCGCGACTTCGGCCACATCGGTCACGTTGCCGAGCCGGTCCCGTTGACCCGAAAGCCGCGCAGAAATTGCCAGCGCACGGTCCTTTTTCGAGGTGAAGATCAGGAATGGCTGGGGCAGCGCGCCGATCCGCATTGCCTCGGCCCGGAACACGTCAACGTCGATATCGGGAGAGATGAGAACGACACCGGCAATCCGACGTTGAACCGCCGCATTGCGCGAGATCGCGACTTGCCGCAGCGTCTCCATTGTCAGCGCGGAACCCATCGAATGGGCGACGATCAGCACCCGCTCCGCCCCCGCCGCCACGACTTGATCAAGGAGCATTTCGAGACCATCGCGGGCGAAAAGCGCGCTGTCGCGGTCGTAGGCGTACCCCAGCGGATGACCGAGCGAGGGCCAGGAATAGTGCACCAGCGCGCCGTGCAGGTCGAGGTCGTGCCCGAGTTGCGCGAGCCGGTAAGCGCCTTCGGCGAAGGTGGTGTTGAAACCGTGAACGAAGACCACCGCCTCGCGCGTGCCGCGCCGCTCCTTGGCGAGCGCCCGGGCGAGATCGGCGCGAAAACCTGGGGCGCCGGAATAAAGCTCTTCCCGCGTCGTGAGGAAGTCGGTGCGCGCATCCGGCGCGCGCCGGGGCGGCGTCCAGTGGATCTCGCCGGGCCGCCGGTCCGGCGGGATCGCGACATCGAGCCGGGCATAGCGGGTGGACTGGCTACGCTTCTTGCTGAACCGATTGCCGTTCACGGGATCGACCCCGCGCGTTGTACCAATGAAGACGGTTTCCACTGGATTCGCCCGGGCAGCATCGGGCGCGACGACGATCTCGCCGCGCGGTTCACAGGCGGCAAGGCCAAGGACGATCAGTAGTACTGAAAGGGTCCGGCCCATATTCCCCGCCCGCTGCCCGTTTCCACCGCATGGATACCGCAACCGGTGCGGGCACGCCAGCGGATCAGAGCACGTAGCGGCTGAGATCGGCGGAACGCGACAGGTCGCCGAGGTTCTTCTCGACGAAATCGGCATCGACCGTCACCTTGTCGCCGGCGCGGTCCGGGGCGGCGAAGGACAGCTCCTCGAATACCCGTTCCATGACGGTATAGAGCCTGCGCGCACCTATATTTTCGACGCTGCGGTTTACTTCGGCGGCAATGCGCGCAAGCGCGGCGATACCGTCCTCGGTGAAGCTGACCGTCACGTCCTCTGTCCCCATCAGCGCGGCATATTGCCGGGTCAGGGCATTGTCGGTTTCGGTCAGGATGCGGACGAAATCCTCTTCTGTCAGTGCCCGCAACTCGACCCGGATCGGCAGGCGGCCCTGCAATTCGGGCAGGAGGTCCGAAGGTTTGGCGATGTGGAAGGCGCCGGAGGCGATGAAGAGGATATGGTCGGTCTTCACCGCGCCGTATTTCGTGCTGACCGTCGTGCCCTCGATCAGCGGCAGAAGATCGCGCTGCACACCCTCGCGGCTTACGTCGGCGCCGCGGGTTTCGGCCCGGGCGCAGACCTTGTCGATCTCGTCAAGAAACACGATGCCGTTTTCCTGCACCGCCTCCAGCGCGGCAGCCTTCACCGCCTCATCGTCGAGAAGCTTGTCCGCCTCTTCCGAGATCAAAGCTTCGTAGCTGTCGGCCACGGTCATCTTCTTGCGGATCTTCCGGCCGCCGAAGGCCTTGCCGAAAATGTCGCCGAGATTCATCGCCCCCATGCCGCCCGGTTGACCCGGAATGTCGAGCATCGGCATTGGGTTCGAGGTGTCGGCAAGCTCCAGTTCGATCACCGTGTTGTCCAGCTCGCCCTTCTTCAGCCGCGACCGGAACATCTCGCGCGTCTGCTCGCGGGCATCGGGCCCGGCGATGGCCTCGATCACGCGTTCCTCGGCCGCCTGATGGGCGCGGGCCTTGACCTCTTCCCGCATCCGTTTGCTCAAGCG
>JBNKFC010000178.1:0-6210 GCA_050289105.1 Paracoccaceae bacterium
CCCCGGCTCTCCCCGAGCCAAGCGCCTGGAATACGGAAATCGCCTCTTGCCGCCGCCTCCCGAACCGGAGCGCGGTGTTTTTTTTGTCGGCGCGCGTGCCGCATCGATCCGCTTGGGGGGTGTCGCCCCCCAGCCCCCCCAGAGTATTTTCGAACAGAAGAAGCTCAGGCGGCCGCTTCGGCCTCTGCCAGTGCCTCGGCGGTCGCTTCGAGAGCGAGGAGGATCGAGGCGTGGCGGTTCTTGTAATCGCGCGCGGGTTCCAGCACCTCGTAGCCGGTGAAGGGGGCCGATGGCACGGGGCCGCCCTCTTTCAGCATCGCGCGCAATTCGTCCCGCGCGCGTTCGACCTCGGCCCGGTTCCGCCCGATCATATGCGCGCCCGAAAGCGCGGCCGACGCCTGTCCGAGCGCGCAGGCCTTCACGTCCTGGCCGTATTCCGTGATCCGTCCGTCTTTCACGACGACGTCCACCGTCACGGTCGATCCGCAGAGCGGCGAGCGTTTGCGAGAGGTCGCGGTCGGGTGGTCGAGCCGCCGCGCATGCGGTATCGCCGAGGCCAACGCGAGAATGCGCTGAGAGTAGAGCTTGATGAGGTCGGTGTCGCTCATGGCTTTTCCTGGTCCGCGATCCACCCTAGATAGGACGCGACGAGCGACTTGGAAAGGTGGCGCCATGACCTTCGACCCCGCGACATTGGTCTATGACGACCGCGGCCTCATTCCGGCGATCGCGCAGGACCATGCCTCGGGCGAAGTGCTCATGCTGGCCTGGATGAACCGGGACGCGGTGGCGCGGACGCTCGAAACCGGACGGGTGACCTACTGGTCGCGGTCGCGGCAGGCCTTCTGGGTCAAGGGGGAGACCTCGGGCCATGTGCAGAACCTGGTGGAGATGCGCGTTGATTGCGACCGGGACTGTCTTCTGGTTCTGGTCGATCAGACCGGACCCGCCTGCCACACGAATCGGCGGTCGTGCTTTTACACGGCGCTCCGATCCGGTGACGAGGTGGAGATCATCGCCCCCGAGGCGGGCTAGAGCCCGACCATCCGCCGGATATCGTCGGGCGTCGCACCCGCCTCGCGGTAGGTTCGGATCGCCCGGGCATCGTCGCGCTTTGCGAGGCGTCGCCCCTCGGAGTCGCGGATCAGGCGGTGGTGGTGGTAGATCGGCGTCGGCAGCCCGAGGAGGCGCTGCAGAAGAACGTGGATCCTGGTCGCCTCGAACAGGTCCTCGCCGCGCACGACATGGGTGATGCCCTGCGCGGCGTCGTCGACCACGACCGAGAGGTGGTAGGAGGTGCCCATGTCGCGACGGGCGAGGACGACATCTCCGATCCTGGTATGATAAGCGTCGGCCGACGTGAACACGTCGCCCTGGTGCGCGGGGCCGGTCTCAAGAAAGGTCAGCCCGAACGTGCCGCCGTCCGGCGTGTCGATGCGCCGGTCGAGATAGCCGTCGGTCGCGCCCATTTCCAGTCGCAGGTGCATGTCGGTGGGGCGTTCGCGCATCGAACAAGGCAGGCCGCCACAATGCCGGCCCCGGCAGGTCCCGGGATAGACCGGGCCGTCCGGCCCCAGAAGCGGCACGCCTTCCTGCGGGGCGCTCAACGCCGTCTCGATGTCGCGGCGCGTGCAACTGCACGGATAGAGGAGGTCGCGCTTCCACAGCGTGTCGAGTGCTGAGGCATAGGCCGGCATCCGTTCGGATTGCCGCATCACCGGCTTCGCCCAGCTGAGCCCCAGCCATGCGAGGTCGTCGTAGATCATTTCTTCCCATTCGGGACGGGCGCGGCTCTGGTCGATGTCCTCGATTCTCAGGACGAACTCGCCACCTTCGGCGCGGGCCATGTCATGGGCGAGGATCGCGGAATAGGCGTGGCCAAGGTGAAGCGGGCCGGTGGGCGATGGCGCGAAGCGGGTCCGCATCAGCTATGCGCCGCAAGCCATTCTTTGAAATTGTCTTTCGCCCGGTCTGTGTAAGCCTTGTAGCGGTCCTTCCGGCCCCTCCGGCCGCCTTTCGCGTCGATCGGTGGGAAGAGGCCGAAGTTCACGTTCATGGGCTGGAAGGTCTTCGCTTCCGCACCGCCGGTGATATGGGTGACGAGCGCGCCCATCGCGGTGTCCGGCGGGGGTGGCGGCAGGTCGCGACCGAGGATCTGCGCGGCGGCCATGCGCCCCGCCAGAAGGCCCATTGCGGCGCTTTCGACATACCCTTCGACGCCGGTGATCTGTCCGGCAAAGCGGATATGTGGCCGCGATTTCAAACGCATGCGGTTGTCGAGAAGTGTGGGCGAATTGATGAACGTATTGCGGTGGATACCGCCGAGGCGCGCGAAACTGGCGTTCTCAAGTCCTGGAATACGTTTGAAAACATCTGTTTGCGCGCCGTACTTCATCTTCGTTTGGAAACCGACGATGTTGTAGAGCGTGCCGAGGGCGTTGTCGCGGCGAAGCTGCACGACCGCGTAGGGCTTGACGTCCGGGCGGTGCGCGTTGGTCAGTCCCACGGGCTTCATCGGGCCGAAGCGGAGCGTGTCCCGGCCGCGTTCGGCCATGACCTCGATCGGCAGGCAGCCGTCGAAATAACCTGCCGTCTCGCCCTCGTGGAACTCGGTCTTGTCGGCGGCCAGAAGCGCATCGACGAAGGCCTCGTACTGGTCGCGGGTCATCGGGCAGTTCATGTAGGCGGTGCGTTCGTCCTCCGTCTCGCCCTTGTCGTAGCGCGACTGCATCCAGGCGACCGACATGTCGACGCTCTCGGCATAGACGATGGGCGCGATGGCGTCGAAGAAGGCGAGCGCCTCGGCCCCGGTTTCGGCCCGGATCGCTTCGGCCAGATTGCCGGATGTCAGGGGGCCGGTCGCGATGATCCAGTTGCCGCTTGAAGGCAGCTCTGCAACCTCTTCCTCCGAGACGGAAATCAGCGGATGGGATCGCAGTTGCGCTGTGACGCTTTCGGCGAAGGGATCGCGGTCGACCGCAAGCGCGCCGCCCGCCGGCAAACGGTGACGGTCCGCCGTGTCGATGATCAACCCGCCGGCCGCGCGCATTTCCCAATGGAGAAGCCCCACGGCATTGCGTTCGTCGTCATCGGACCGGAAGGAGTTGGAGCAGACCATCTCGGCCAGATAACCGGTGCGATGGGCGAAGGTGCCGACCTTGGGGCGCATCTCGTGGATCACCACGCGGACGCCCATGGATGCCGCTTGCCAGGCCGCTTCGGACCCGGCCATTCCGCCGCCGACGATGTTCAGGATGTCGCTCATGGCCCGCGACTTAGGCGAAGTCAGGAGAATTGAAAAGCCCCCGGTAAGCCGGGGGCCGGTTTCAGAACCCGATCTCCATGTCGAGATCCTTGAGGTAGTCGCGGTCGATCCCGTTCCGGCGGTCCTGAGGCGCGGCTTCTTCCTGTTCGAGGGAGCCGCGGAAACTTGCGAGACCGGACATGAGCGAGGCGATGATGGCGGCGCCGAAGGGGCGTCTGTCGGTGCTGGCCGGATAGTTGGCGCCGATTTCAAACAGGCTCATGTCTCGTCCTCCGAAAGTGGCCGGCTTCTGGCCGGTTTGGCTGAGTGGTTTGGGCGCCTAAGACTGCCCTGAGTGGTGGTTCCCCGAGCGTTCCGCGAAAGTGTTGAGAACGCGTTAACGTGAGTCTACTATACCTATGGTTGTGGCAAGATTGCGGCCAAGTGCGGCATTCACTGTGTCATTCACGAGGCGATCGCGAAGTCCGGATCGTCGCGGAAGATGTTCTCGTTCGTCACCAGTTCCAGCCTCCGGCGCGGCGCCTCGGCACGCGGCCGTCGCGGCACGGTGACGACACGGCGCGGTGTGACCTGTTGCGCGGGCACGATGCGGCGGACGCCCGGAGTCCAGTGCAGCGCAGAACGGCGCGCGGAGGCCCGGGGCAAGGTCTGCGTATAGGTCAGGATAAGCGCCCCGATCAGCGCGAGGTCGCGCCAGAAGCCTTCCAGGTTGTTGTTGCCGACATTCACGATGTAGCTCGACCAGAAGAGCACGGTGGCCAGAAGCAGCGCGGATACCCGCAACCAGGCGCCGACGAGCACCAGATAGGCCGTGGTGAAGATCACTGCCTTGCCAGCCAGGTCGGCGTAGGGTTCAGGCAGGAACGGCGCGGTCAACGGCCAGGCGACGGTTCCGGGAATGAGGCCCAGCGACACCGCGAGAAAATAGGACGCGATGACGATGCGGACGAGGTTCTGCCCGCTCTGGCTCAGGTGTTCAGATGTCTTTCCGCTCGGCAACATGACGGTTTTCCCTATCTGGCGACTGACAACCGAGAACCCACATCACTGGCAACTTGGAAACATTCACCCCCGGGTTGAATTATTGTCGGCCAAATTCGGCGGGACTTCGGTCAGATTGTGTTAATTGCGCATTAACCATGAGCGGAAATGTGGCGGTTTGGCGTTGAAAATGCTGGCAATAACGCGCCAGCAGCAAAACTGTTTCCAAACGAGAAAATCGCGTTAAAGTTGTAGGTTTTGCGCGACCGCTCGCTCAAGAATCAAAAATCCCGTCCCGCGGCTGAGCGCGGAACGGGAGGGTGTGAATAACGAAGCGTCCGTTGAGACCGCGTTTTGGCGCTTACTCGGCCTCGCCCTCGTCACCTTGATCGGCGATCCGTGCGACCGAGACGACCTCCTCGCCCTTGGCCGTGTCGAACACCTTGACCCCGCCGGCGGAGCGCGACCGGAAGCTGATCCCATCGACAGGGCAGCGGATCGACTGGCCCGTGGAGGTGGCGAGCATGATCTGGTCGTCGCCGTCGACGGGGAACGACGCGACGAGCCGTCCGCCGCGCATCGCCTTGTCCATCGCCATGACGCCCTGACCGCCACGCCCGCGCACCGGGTAGTCGTGGCTGGACGAAATCTTGCCTGATCCCTTCGCAGTGATGGTCAGGATCAGGTCTTCGGCCGCCGACATCTCGGCATAGCGTTCCGGGGAAAGCTGGCCTTCGGCGACGGCCTCGTCATCCTCGTCCGCCGCTTCTTCCTCGGTCACGCCGGCCATAAGGCGGCGCTGCTTGAGATAGGCGGCGCGTTCGGCCGGATCGGCCTCGAAATGGCGAATGACAGACATCGACACGACCGTATCCTTCGCGGCCAGCCGGATGCCCCGGACGCCCGTCGAATCGCGGCCCTTGAAGATGCGCACCTCGGTCGTCGGGAAGCGGATCGCGCGGCCCAAAGCCGTAACCAGCATCACGTCGTCGTTCTCGTCACAGATCCGCGCGTTCACGAGAGACACGCCCTCTGGCAGCTTCATCGCGATCTTGCCGTTCGACTTCACGTTGGTGAAATCGGAAAGCGCATTCCTGCGCACGTCGCCTTCAGAGGTGGCGAAGAAGATCTGCAGGGCTTCCCATTCCTCCTCGGGCACGTCCACCGGCATGATCGCGGCGATGGAGACGCCGGTCGGGATCGGCAGGATATTGACGATGGCCTTGCCCTTGGCGGTGCGTCCGCCCAAGGGCAGGCGCCAGGTCTTGAGCTTGTAGACCATGCCGTCGGTGGTGAAGAAGAGAAGCTGGGTATGGGTGTTCGCCACGAAGAGCGTGGTGACGACATCATCCTCTTTCGTCGCCATGCCGGAAAGGCCCTTGCCGCCGCGCCGCTGCGCGCGGAAGTCGGCCAAGGGCGTGCGCTTGATGTAGCCGCCAGACGTGATCGTAACGACCATGTCCTCACGCTCGATCAGGTCCTCGTCGTCCATGTCGCCGGCCCAGTCGACGATCTCGGTCCGGCGGGGGATGGCGAACTGCTCTTTCACCTCGCGAAGCTCGTCCGAGATGATCGACATGATCCGCTCGCGGCTTCCGAGGATATCGAGGTAGTCCTTGATCTTGCCGGCGAGCTCCTGAAGCTCGTCCGTCACTTCTTTGACCCCCATCGCGGTCAGACGCTGGAGGCGCAGGTCGAGGATGGCGCGGGCCTGGGTTTCGCTGAGGTTATAGGTCCCGTCCTCGTTCATCTTGTGGGTGGGATCGTCGATCAGCCGGATGTAGTCGGCGATATCGGCCGCCGGCCAGCGCCGCGTCATCAGCCTTTCGCGCGCTTCCGCCGGATCGGCCGAGGAACGGATCGTCGCGACGACCTCGTCGACGTTGGACACCGCGACGGCGAGGCCGCAGAGGATACGGCTGCGCTCGCGCGCCTTGCGCAGTTCAAACGCCGTCCGCCGCGCC
>JBNKFC010000179.1:0-9252 GCA_050289105.1 Paracoccaceae bacterium
GGGCCGGCATGACGCGGCCGTGGAACCCGCCGGAGGTCGATATCGCGGCGATCCGCGCCAATCCGAAATCGGCGCTGCTGGTGGCTTGGGTCGGCGACAAGCTCGCCGCGACCGTGACGGTCGAGGATGGCGGCCATCGCGTCTGGGTCTACTACCTCTGCTCAGACCCCGATCTGCGCGGGCGGGGCTGGGGCCGTCGCGCGATGGCGGCGGCGGAAGACTGGGCGCGGCGCCATGGCCACGCCAAGCTCCAGCTTCTCGTCCGCCGCTCGAACGCGCCCGTTCTGTCGTTCTATGACGCCCTCGGATATGAGGAGAGCGCCGTGACGGTGCTGCAAAAGTGGCTCGACCCCGAGCGGGAGCGGGCATTCAGGGACAATCCCGATGTCCACTGACCTGCCAGGCATCATTCTCGCCGGCGGCCGCGCGACGCGGATGGGGGGCGGCGACAAGGGGCTCCGCACCGTGGCCGGGCGGCGGCTGATCGACCATGTGATCGCCCGGCTTTCAGCTCAGTGCGGGCCGCTCGCGATCAATGCGAACGGCGATCCCGCTCGGTTCGCGGAATTCGGCCTGCCGATCCTGCCCGACAGCCTGCCCGACCATCCCGGGCCGTTGGCCGGTGTTCTAGCCGGGCTCGACTGGGCGGCCGGGCTTGGTGCCGGGGCCATCGTCACCGTCGCGGCCGACACACCGTTCTTCCCGCACGATCTGGTTGCACGGCTCCGCGAAGCTGCGGGGCCATCCGGCCTTGCGCTCGCGGCGAGCCGGGATCCGGAGGGCAAGCTCTGGCAGCACCCGACCTTCGGCCTTTGGCCGGTTGCGCTGCGCGACGACCTCCGGGCGGCACTGGAGGGCGGGCTGAGAAAGATCGTGCTTTGGACCGAACGTCACGGCGCCGGGATCGCCGAGTTCGCGTCCGACCCGTTCGACCCGTTCTTCAACATCAACACGCCCGACGACATCATCGAAGCCGAGAGGCTTGTGCCATGAGGGTCTACGGCGTCACCGGCTGGAAAAATTCCGGCAAGACCCACCTGATGGAGCGGCTGGTGACCGAGATCACCGGGCGCGGCTTCAGCGTCTCGACCGTCAAGCACGCGCATCATGCGACCGAGATCGACCATCCCGGCCGCGACAGCTTCCGTCACCGTGAGGCCGGTGCGCGGGAGGTCATGGTCGCCTCGCCGGTCCGCTGGGCGCTGATGCACGAACTCAGGGGCGCGGGCGAACCGCCGCTCGCCGAGCTTCTGGCGAAGCTCTCACCCGTCGATCTGGTACTGGTCGAGGGCTACAAACGCGAAAGGCATCCGAAGGTCGAGGCACACAGGGCCGCGACCGGCCGGCCGCTTCTGGCACCCGACAACCCGACAGTCCGGGCGGTGGCATCGGACAGCGCACATCCCGGCCTCGCGCTGCCGGTTCTTGACCTTGACGACACCGCTGCCATCGCGGATTTCATCCTTGGCGAGGTGGGGTTGTGAGGAAGTTCGACACCATCGTCATCGTGGACTGGTCGGGCGGCAACGACCGGGGCGCTAGGCCCAAGAAGGATGCGATCTGGTCGGCCGTGATCCGGGACGGCGAGGCGGAACCGTCGGTCTATCACCGCAACCGGATCGTCGCCGAGAACTGGCTGGCCAACCTGTTCGCCGACGAACTCGTCGCAGGACGCCGGGTCTTCGCCGGTTTCGACTTCCCCTTCGGCTATCCAGATGGCTTCGCAACGCGTGTCACGGGGTCGCCTGATCCCCTGACCCTCTGGGATTGGTTCGCCGCGCATCTCGACGACGCACCGATGCGGAACAGCCGTTTTGAGCTGGCGGGCCGGCTGAATTCGCTCTTCCCCGGGATCGGCCCGTTCTGGTTCAACGGCCTCGCGGCGGACATTCCCGGCCTGCCCCGCAAGGGGCGCGAACGGCACAGTCACGGCATGCCCGAGCGGAGGCTCTGCGAGCTGCACGCCAAGGGCGCGTTTTCCTGCTGGCAGATGGGCGGTGCCGGGGCGGTCGGGTCGCAGGTGATGACCGGTACGGCGACGCTGTCGCGCCTTCGCGCCAGGTTCCCCGGCAACATCGCCGTCTGGCCATTTCAACCGCTCGACGCGCCAATTGCGCTGGTCGAGGTCTGGCCGTCGCTCTTTGCGGACGAAGTGCGAGGGGCGATGGGGCCGGACGACATCAAGGACGAGGTGCAGGTTCGGACACTTGCGGCCCGCATCCATGGGATGCAGGCACGGGGCGGACTGACTACCACACTTGCCGAGGTTCCGGGCGCGGCCTGCCGCGAGGAGGGCTGGATCTTCGGCCTCGGCGCCGTGACGGCAGAAAGCGAGGCCGCGTGACCGATCCCCTCACCCCGCCCCGCCTTCGCGACGATTGCTTCGCCATGCCGCAGGGCGTCGCTTGGGTGCCGGTGGAGGAGGCCCTGTCGCGGCTGCGCGCCACGCTGCATCCCATCGCCGGGACCGAGACGCTTTCGGGTCGCGAAGCGCTCGGCCGCATCCTCGCCGAGGATGCAGTCGCCCGGCGGTCCAACCCGCCCCGCGCCAATTCGGCGGTGGACGGCTACGGCTTCGCCCATTCTGCGACTGGTGAGGGTGTGCAGCGCCTGCCTCTCGTTGCGGGCCGCGCGGCGGCGGGACAACCCTTCGTCGGGGCGGTCCCGGCAGGTCATGCGATCCGCATTCTGACCGGCGCGATCCTGCCTGAGGGCGTCGATACGGTCGTGCTGGAGGAAGACTGCGCCACCGACGGCGCGACAGTCGCCTTCGACGGGCCGGTAAAACCCCGCGCCAATACCCGACGGGCCGGTGAGGATGTCGAGGAGGGCACGGTGGCGCTAAAGGCCGGCCACCGGCTCCGCCCCCCTGACCTCGCGCTGCTCGCGGCGCTCGGGATCGGCGAAGTGACGGTGTTCAGGCCGCTCCGCGTCGGCGTCCTGTCCACCGGGGACGAGATCGTGGACGAGCCGGGCAGCGCGGCCGCCCCGCACCAGATCTACGATGCCAACCGGCCGATGCTTCTCGCACTGGCCGAACGCTGGAACTGCACGCCGGTCGATCTCGGCCATGTCCGGGATGATCCTGCCGTGATCGCCGCAAGGCTCGACCGAGGCGCTGACGAGGCGGACGTGATCCTGACCTCAGGCGGTGCCTCGGCGGGGGATGAGGACCATGTCTCGGCGCTTCTGCGCGCCCGCGGAAATCTGTCGAGCTGGCGCATCGCGATGAAGCCGGGCCGGCCATTGGCCCTCGCCCTCTGGCAGGGCGTTCCGGTGTTCGGCCTGCCGGGAAACCCGGTCGCGGCGCTGGTCTGCGCGTTGATCTTCGCCCGGCCCGCCTTGTCGATGCTGGCGGGTGCCGGATGGGAGACCGCGGAGGGCTTCACCGTTCCCGCCGCGTTCACGAAGCGCAAGAAGGCCGGACGCAGGGAGTATCTGCGCGCGCGTCTCGATGCCAAAGGCTGCGCCGAGGTCTTCGCCTCGGAGGGTTCCGGCCGGATCAGCGGCCTGAGCTGGGCAACCGGGCTCGTGGAACTGCCCGACGGTGCGGCGGATGTCGAACCCGGAACGCCCGTCCACTATCTTCCCTATGCGAGCTTCGGGTTCTGACCCGTCCCGTCACCGGCGCCGGATCAGGTAGACTTGCGCACCGCCATCCTCGCCCGTGCTGATCAGTTCGTGTCCGGCCTCGGCGCAGAAATGCGGCACGTCGACAACCGCAGCGGGGTCGGTCGCGACCAGCCTGAGCACATTGCCCGGCGCCATTCCCAGAAGTCGCTTGCGCGCCTTCAGGACCGGCAGGGGGCAGAGCAGCCCCGTCGCATCGATTTCCTGATCCCATGTCATGGCGCTGGGGATAGAGAAAGCGCCGCATTCTGTCCATCATGCGCGTGACCATCATGACAGAAATCACCGCTGGATGATGCCGCTTTTGATTGATCTTGTCTATCAATTGACGGGACTACCAGATTGATCGGTAGTTTCGCCTTTGGCAGAAGCGGCCTTTGAAGCGACGGACCGAAAGTGGATGGCGGCGATGGCATTGGACGACAAGGATGGCATCTGGAAATCGGGCAAGGGCCGGGGGCGCAAGACCCCGAAGGGCCGGCAGCTCGACGATACGGCTTGGGACGAGGTCAAGGCGCTTCTTGGCGAGGGTCCGTACCGCCGCGATTTCCTGATCGAATACCTGCATCTCATTCAGGACCGCTACGGCTGCCTCTCGGCGCCGCATCTGCGCGCGCTGGCCGAAGAACTTCGCACCGGTATGGCCGAAATCTGGGAGGTCGCTACCTTCTATGCGCATTTCGACCCGGTTCGTGAGGGCGAGGCAGCACCGCCCGACCTGACAATCCGCGTCTGCGAGTCGCTGTCCTGCGAACTCGCCGGCTCCGAACAGCTGATCGACGCACTGGAAAAGGGCATGGACCCGAAAAAGATCCGCGTCTTGCGCGCGCCCTGTATGGGACGCTGCGACACCGCGCCGGTTCTGGAGATCGGCCACAAGCATATCGACCATGCCACGCCCGAAAAGGTCGCGGTGGCGCTGAAGGACGGTCATTTCCACCCCGAGATCCCGGCCTATGAAGACCTTGTCGCCTACCAGGCAAAGGGCGGCTACGCCAAGCTCGCCGAGCTGCGCGCCTCCGGCGACTGGGAAAAGGTGCAGGAAACCGTTCTTGCCTCCGGCCTTCGCGGCCTTGGCGGCGCCGGTTTCCCCTCGGGCAGAAAATGGGGCTTCGTTCGTGCCAATCCCGGCCTGCGCTATCTCGCCGTCAATGGCGACGAGGGCGAGCCGGGGACGTTCAAGGACCGATACTATCTCGAACGCACCCCGCATCTGATGCTCGAAGGCATGCTGATCGCGGCCTGGGCGGTCGAGGCCGAGCGGTGCTTCATATACATGCGCGACGAATACCCCGCGGTTCTGGAAATCCTCCGCCGGGAGATTTCCGCGCTGGAAGCGGCGGGGATCATCCTGAAGGGCGAGGTCGAGCTTCGCCGCGGTGCCGGCGCCTACATCTGCGGCGAAGAAAGCGCGATGATCGAGTCGATCGAGGGCAAGCGCGGCATCCCGCGTCAGCGCCCGCCCTACGTCGCCGCCGTCGGCATCTTCGACCGGCCGACGCTCGTCCACAACGTCGAGACGTTGCACTGGATCGCCCGCATCCTGCGCGAAGGACCGGAGATCCTGAACTCGGTCGAGAAGAACGGGCGGAAGGGGCTGCGGTCCTACTCGGTCTCGGGCCGGGTGGCGAAGCCCGGTGTGTATCTGCTGCCGGCGGGATCGACGATCACCGATGTGATCGAGGCAGCGGGCGGTATGGCCGAGGGGCATTCGTTCAAGGCCTACCAGCCGGGCGGTCCGTCCTCGGGCCTGCTGCCCGCCTCGATGCACGATGTGCCGCTGGATTTCGACACGCTCCAGCCGCACGGCACTTTCATCGGCTCTGCCGCCGTCGTGGTCCTGTCCGACAAGGACAGCGCCAAGCAGGCCGCGCTCAACATGCTGCGCTTCTTCGAGAGCGAGTCCTGCGGCCAATGCACGCCCTGTCGGGTCGGCTGCGAAAAGGCTGTGAAACTGATGCAGGCCGACAGGTGGGATCAGGATCTCCTGAATGACCTCTGCACGGTCATGGCCGACGCCTCCATCTGCGGGCTCGGCCAGGCCGCGCCGAACCCGATCCGACTGACGATGAAACATTTCCCGGATGAGGTCTGACATGACCGACGCAATCAAGTTCACCCTCGACGGCCGTGAAGTTTCGGCCGCCCCCGGCGAAACGATCTGGGAGGTCGCCAAGCGCGAGGGAACCACGATCCCGCATCTCTGCCACAAGGACCAGACCGGCTACCGCCCCGACGGCAACTGCCGCGCCTGCGTGGTCGAGGTGGAAGGTGAGCGGGTGCTTGCCGCCTCCTGCTGCCGCAACCCGTCGAAGGGGATGGTCGTGAAGACCGACACGCCCCGCGCCAAGAAGTCGCGCGAGATGGTGATGGAGCTTCTGCTTGCCGATCAGCCCGAGCAGGCGAAGGCGCATGACAAATCATCCCACCTTTGGGACATGGCCGAGGCGAACGGTGTTTCGGAAAGCCGGTTCCCCAAGATCGAACCGACGCGCATCCCGCTTCTCGATGACAGCCATGTGGCGATGCGGGTCAACCTCGATGCCTGTATCCAATGCGGGCTTTGCGTCCGCGCCTGCCGCGAGGTTCAGGTCAACGACGTGATTGGCATGGCGGGCCGTGGACACGACGCCTATCCGGTCTTCGACATGGCCGATCCGATGGGGGAATCGACTTGCGTCGCCTGCGGCGAATGCGTTCAAGCCTGCCCGACGGGCGCCCTTGTGCCGGCGACTGTCGTCGATGCGGAGCAGGTTGGCGACCGCGCCGATTTCGATAGTGAGACGACGTCCGTCTGCCCGTTCTGTGGCGTCGGCTGTCAGGTTTCGCTCAAGGTCAAGGACGGCAAGGTCAAGTATGTCGAGGGCATCAACGGCCCCGCGAACGAAGGTCGGCTGTGCGTGAAGGGCCGCTTTGGCTTCGACTACATCCACCACCCACACCGGCTGACGAAACCGCTGATCCGCCGCGCGGACGCACCGGCGAAGGGGCTGAACGTCGACCCGGCGAACTGGCAAAAGCATTTCCGCGAAGCGAGCTGGGACGAGGCGCTGGATGCTGCCGCGAACGGCATCAAGACGCTCACTGACGCGCATGGCGGCCGGGCCATCGCCGGCTTCGGCTCGGCCAAGTGCACGAACGAGGAAGCCTATCTCTTCCAGAAGCTGATCCGTCAGGGCTTCGGTCACAACAACGTCGACCACTGCACCCGGCTCTGCCACGCCTCCTCGGTCGCGGCACTTCTGGAGAACGTCGGCTCCGGCGCCGTCACGGCGACCTTCAACGAGATCGAGAATGCCGATGTGGCCATCGTCATCGGCTGCAACCCGATCGAGAACCACCCCGTCGCCGCGACCTCTTTCAATCAGTTCACCAAGCGCGGCGGCAAGCTGATCGTCATGGATCCGCGCGGCGTGGGCTTGCGCCGCTTCGCCACCCACATGCTGAAGTTCCGTCCCGGTGCGGATGTCAGCATGCTGAACGCGATCATGCATGTGATCGTCGAGGAAGAGCTTTACGACCGCCAGTATATCGAGGGCTATACCGAGAACTGGGAGGCAGAGAAGGCGCATCTCGCGAACTTCGCGCCCGAGAAGATGGAAGCCATCTGCGGCATCCCGGCCGAGCAATTGCGCCAGGTCGCGCGCGACTTTGCTACCGCAAAGTCCGGCATGATCTTCTGGGGCATGGGCGTTTCCCAGCACATCCACGGCACCGACAATTCCCGCTGCCTGATCTCGCTCGCGCTCATGTGCGGCCATGTCGGACGGCCGGGCACCGGTCTTCACCCTTTGCGCGGCCAGAACAACGTGCAGGGCGCGTCCGATGCAGGCCTCATCCCGATGTTCCTGCCGGATTACCAGACCGTCACCGACGACGGTATCCGCGCGAAGTTCTCGGGCGTCTGGGGCTCCGGCGATTTCTCGAACGAAAAGGGCCTGACGGTTACCGAGATTCTCGATGCCGTCCATGCCGGCGACATCAAGGGCATGTACATCCTTGGCGAGAACCCGGCGATGTCGGACCCTGATCTCAACCACGCGCGCGAAGCGCTGGCGATGCTCGACCACCTCGTCGTGCAGGACATCTTCCTGACCGAGACGGCAAACTTCGCCGACGTGATCCTGCCCGCCGCCGCCTTCTACGAAAAGAACGGCACGGTGACGAACACCAACCGGCAGGTCCAGATAGGCCGCGCCGCCGTGACCCCGCCGGGCGAGGCGCGGGAGGATTGGGCGATCACCATGGCGCTGGCCAACCGGCTCGGTCTCGGCTGGACCTATGAGCATCCGCGCGAGGTCTTCGCCGAGATGAAGCAGGGGATGAAGTCGCTCGAAAACATCACCTGGGAACGGCTGGAAGGCGAAGGTGCGGTGACCTATCCGTCGCTGTCGCCGCAAGATCCCGGCCAGGCGATCGTCTTCGGCAATGGCTTCCCGCGCGCTGGCGGACGGGCAAAGTTCACACCCGCTTCCGTCATCGCGCCCGCGGAAGTGCCGGATGCTGATTTCCCGATGATCCTCACGACCGGGCGCCAGCTCGAACACTGGCATACCGGGTCGATGACACGGCGGTCGAAGGTGCTCGACGCGGTGGAGCCCGAGGCGAACTGTTCGCTCAACCCCGCGACGCTGCGCAAGCTTGGGGTAGCGCCGGGAGGGCGGGTCCGCCTGACCACCCGTCGCGGGTCGATCACGATCATGGCGAGGGCCGACCGGGCTGTGGCCGAGGACATGGTCTTCGTTCCCTTTGCCTATGTCGAGGCTGCGGCGAACATCCTGACCAACCCCGCACTCGACCCTTATGGCAAAATCCCGGAGTTCAAGTTCGCGGCCGTGAAGGTGGAAAAGGCCGAAGTGGACGTCGCCGCCGAGTAGGCGCGTCCGCGGGTCGAACAGGCAACGCGTTGACCGCATGACGGAAATCGGCCGTACGGAATTCCGTGCGGCCGATCTGGCGCCGTGGTGGTGGACAGGACGTGACAGCGCCGGGGACCGTCAGCCGCGACACTCGGGGTGTTCGATCAGGTCGCGCGGGTCGTCGCAGCCCGAACCGCCCGGAACCCGCGGCTTGCGCCGCTTGTCGAATTCATTCTGGATCTGGAGGGCGTCGATGCCCGTCAAGTTCGAGACCTTCGCGAAAGCCGGTGCGGTGGGGCCGAGGATGAGCATGGCCGCCGATGCGGCATAGATGATCTTCTGCATGACAATCTCCCGATTGGGTTTCTCGTTGGGTGTGGCCTTACGGATTTCTTCCGCCAACACCCGACTGTCCGCCAGATCCCCGTCCCGGAACATTGACCAAGGTCGCGCGATCTGAGAGGCGACAATCGGACCATTGCCCCAGCGTCGAACCGACCTTGGGCTCGGACCATCTATCGCTTGCCCATACGCTTGCATGGGCAACGGCGCGGGACCGGAGCAACACTCTGGCACCGCGCCTGACCAGTGCACTGGTTACTGACCCGTGGCCTCTTTCGCGATGTCGTCGAGCAGGGTCTGAACCTCCTGCATGACGCCCTCCGGCAGATGCCGGTAGCCAATCGCCACCTCGCCTTCGCGGTCGGTGACGAAGACGCCATATGGGCAATGCGCGATGTTCATCGGATCGGCTTCCATCACT
>JBNKFC010000180.1:0-8087 GCA_050289105.1 Paracoccaceae bacterium
GCGTATTAGTCATCGACAGCCCCCTTGCGCCGGTGCTTGCGGTCCTCGTCCTCGCCGGTCAGCGCGGCGTCGCGGATCAGACGTTCCTCGCCCGAGAGGCAGACGAAGCGCTGGCCGCGCATACGGCCGATCAGCGTCAGCCCGACCTGCCGCGCGATCTCCACCCCCCAAGCGGTGAAGCCCGAGCGGCTGGCCAAGACTGGAATGCCCATCAGGGCCGTCTTGATCACCATTTCCGAGGTCAGCCGCCCGGTCGTGTAGAGGATCTTGTCGGCCGCGCTCACGCCCTCGCGGAACATGTAGCCGGCGATCTTGTCGACCGCGTTGTGTCGTCCGACATCCTCCATGTAAACGAGCGGCCTGTCTTTCTGGCACAGAACCGTGCCATGGATCGCGCCCGCTTCGAGGTAGAGCGACGGTGTGGTGTTGATTTCTTTCGCGAGCGCGTAAAGCCAGCTCGTCCTGAGTTCGGCCTCCGGCAGCACCAGCCCCTCCAGCCCCTCCATCATGTCGCCGAACACCGTGCCGACGGCGCACCCGCTCGTCCGGGTCTTCTTCTTCACCTTCTCCTCGTAGGAGGTCCGGCGCTCGGTGCGGACGACGACCGTCTCGATCTCCTCGTCGTAATCGACGCCCGTGACCACGTCGTCGGCGCGCAGCATGCCCTGGTTGCGGAGGAACCCTAAAGCCAGATAGTCGGCGTAATCCCCGATCGTCATTGCGGTGACGATCTCCTGCGAATTCAGATAGATCGTCAGCGGTCGCTCCTCGACCACCGAAATCTCGGTCGCGGCCCCGCTCTGGTCGGTGCCGGTGACGCGCCGGGTCAGCCTCGGGTCGGCGGGGTCGGGAAGGATCGGCAGGGCAGGGGGCATCGGGCGGCTTTCCGTTTCGCCCGGCATCTTGTATTCCGGGCGGGACAGTTTCAAGGGGAAGCCATGCTCGGCTACGTCATCGCGGAGGAACGCGGCAAGGCGGACGCTTGTCTGGCGGAGGTCGCGCACCGTCTCCATGCCGAAGGCATTGCCGTCGCCGGCGCCGTTCAGGTCAATTCCGATCGCGGCCCGGCGCAGGCCTGCGACATGGACCTGCACGTGATCGGTCCGGGGAGGATCATCCGGATCAGCCAGAATCTCGGTGCGCTCGCGAAGGGCTGCCGGCTCGATCCGGCGGGGCTTGAACAGGCGGTCGGGCTGGTCGAGGCGCCGCTGGACGCGGATCCGCGCCCACGGCTCCTCATCGTCAACACATTCGGTAAGCAGGAAATCGACGGCCGCGGCTTCCGCCCGGTGATCGGCCGGGCGCTGGCCGAGGACATCGCCGTCCTGACTGCGGTCAATGCCGCGAGCCTGCCCGCCTTCTGCGCCTTCGCCGGGGGGATGGAGGAAGAAATCCCACTCGATCCGAACGCGATCCTCGACTGGTGTTGGTGCGCGGTTCGGTGACACACCTCTCTTGTGCTGCGGGCGGGATGTCGCAAGAGATGGACAAAATGTCCGCCTTGTTGGTCATATTGTCCATTTCCACCGCTATCACCTCCTCCTAAGGATGGCCGGGCGGAGAGGAACGGCAAGAAATGAACGATATCTATCAAGGCCTTTCCGAGGCGATGCGTCTTGTCGTGACGCTTGACGCCGGCCTTGTGGAGATCACACTCCGTTCGCTTCAGGTCACGGTGTCGGCGACGATCATCGCCTCGGCGATCGGCCTGCCGCTCGGTGCCTGGATCGCGGTAAACCGGTTCTGGCTCCGCCGTTATGTTATCGCGCTTCTCAACGCTCTCATGGGGCTTCCTCCGGTCGTTGTCGGGCTCATGGTCTATGTGGTCCTCTCGCGGGCTGGCCCGCTCGGCGTGCTCGGGCTCCTCTTCACGCCCACGGCGATGGTCATCGCCCAGACCATCATCATCACCCCGATCATTGCGTCGATCTCGCATCAGGCGATCCGCGAGCTGTGGGCTGATTACCACGACCTCCTGATCTCGCTTCACGCCAACCGGGCGCAGCGGATCGGAACGCTCCTCTGGGACGGGCGGCGTGCCTTGATGACAGCGGCACTCGCAGGCTTCGGGCGCGCGATCGGCGAAGTCGGGGCGATCATGATCGTCGGTGGCAATATCGACCATGCGACACGGGTGCTGACGACAGCCATCGCGCTTGAGACCGGCAAGGGCGATTTTGCCCTCGCCCTCGCGCTCGGCTTCGTCCTGATCGCGCTCGCCATCGCCGTGAATCTCGCGCTGCATATTCTGTCTGGGACCGAAAGGGGCAGCCGATGGTGAGCCCGATCCTTCCTTTGACGCTTGACCGGGTGGAGCTGCGGCGCGGCGGCAAGCGCATTCTCGGCCCGGTTTCGCTGACCCTCGACGGAGACGGGATCACCATCGTTCTCGGCCCGAACGGCAGCGGCAAGACCTCGCTCCTCAGGACGATGCACGGATTGGAGCGGGTCAACAGCGGCGATGTCCGCTGGAATGGCGAACCCGACCGCGTCCTCGCCCGCCAGGCCTTTGTCTTCCAGACCCCCGTGCTCATGCGCCGTTCAGTTATCGATTGCATCGCCTATCCCTTGCGGCTCGACGGCGTCGACCGGCGCCGCGCCCGCGACCGGTCGGCCGAGCTCGCTGCCTCGGTCGGGCTCACCGCCACCCTCGATGCTCCGGCCAATGTGCTTTCCGGCGGCGAGCGGCAGAAGATGGCTCTGGCCCGCGCCCTGATCCGCGCGCCCGAGGTGCTCTTTCTCGATGAGCCCTGCGCCAGCCTCGACATGCACTCGATGGCCGAGATCGAGGCGATCCTGACCCGTATCCGCGACGCGGGCACGCGGATTGTGATGTCGACCCACAACATCGGACAAGCCCGCCGCCTCGCCGACGACATCCTCTTCCTCCACGACGGCCGGGTCATTGAAACCGGCCGCAGTGACGCGTTCTTTTCCGGGCCCGCAACGCCAGAGGCAATGGCCCATATCAACGGAGACCTTCTGCCATGAGACTCAATACACTGCTTTCTGCACTCTCAGCCGTCTGGCTGGCCACCGCTGCCGGTGCCGAGGAGATGAAGATGGCTGTGACCACCTCCTTCGCGAATTCCGGTTTGGCCGAGATCCTGCTGCCGCAGATCGAGAAGGACACCGGCATCACGGTCGAGCTTCTTGTCGTCGGCACCGGCCAGGCTCTGAAGCTCGGCGCGGCCGGGGACGTGGACGCGGTCCTCGTTCATGCCCGACCGGCCGAGGAGAAGTTCATCGCCGATGGCGACGCTACGCACCGGCGCGAGATCATGTATAATGACTTCATCGTGGTCGGCCCCTCGGGCGATCCGGCTGGGACGAAGGCAGCGGCCAAGGCCACGGAAGCTTTCAAGGCGATCGCTGACGCGCAGGCGCCCTTCGTCAGCCGCGGCGACGACAGCGGCACCCACAAGGCGGAACTGGCGATATGGGCCGCCGCCGGGATCGAACCGACCGGCGACTGGTACAAAGCCGTCGGTCAGGGCATGGGGGCGGCGCTGAACACCGCCGCAGGGATGAACGCCTATATTCTTGCTGACCGGGCGAGCTGGCTCAACTTCGGCAACAAGGCGCATCTCGCGCTGCTGTTCGAAGGCGATCCAGCGCTCTTCAACCAGTATGCCTATCTGCCGGTGAACCCCGAAAAGCATCCGCATGTTAAGGCCGAGGCCGCGAAGGCGCTGGAAGACTGGCTGACGAGCGACACCGCGAAGTCGCTGATCGAAGGCTACACGATTGCTGGTCAGCAACTCTTCACCTTTAACGCCCAGCCGATGTGATTGCCCGCCGGCCCGCCCTCGGGCGGGCCTGCCCCCTCAATCTTCGAGGCTCACGCCGAGTCCGACCTTTACCCGATCCATCACGATCGACGTCTTGAACTTGCTCACTTCCGGAGTGCCAAAGAACTTCTCCTCGGTGAAAGCCTGGTATTCTTGGATGTCGCGCACGACGAGGATAAGCGTGAAATCGGCCTCGCCGGTCGTGTAGTAGCATTGCTGCACCAGCGGCGAGGCGCGCATACGCCGCTTGAAACTGTCGAGCACGCCGAGGTTCTCCCGCTCCATCGTCACCTCGACGATGATCGTCATCGCCCGCCCTGCCGCGTCGGGCGAGATGACGGCGATTTCGGTCTCGATCACGCCGGTATCACGCAGCTTCTTCACCCGCTTCTGCGCTGCCGCAGGCGACAGGCCGAGCCGGTCGGAAAGCTGCTCCGCCGTGCGGCGGCAATTCTCCTGCAGCAGGCCGAGAAGGCGAAGGTCGAAGGCATCGAGGTCGTCTGGCACAGGGCATCTCCGCAGGTACTCTGATCGAGCTTGCGCCCCTCTGGAAGAAATTGCACCCCTGGCGATGGAATTTCGGCGATTTTCGTATCGAATTTGCCATTCAATGACAAAAATCAGACGCTGGACCGCGCTATGTGTTGTCCGAGCGATCAAGAACGAAAGGTGGCGCGCGATGACCCGGCTGGATCCTGCCCGAATGCGGCATGTCAACCGACCCGCCAAAAGCGGTGCCGCCCATGAAACGGTGCTGAGCCCGGATGACTTCGCCCGGGCTGTCGCCGAGATCACCGCTTGGCCCGGCTACGCACCGACGCCGCTTCACCGTCTCGATGCGCTGGCCAAGTCGCTCGGGGTTGGTGGGGTGCTATACAAGGACGAAGGTCCGCGCTTCGGGCTTGGCAGCTTCAAGGCGCTTGGCGGCGCCTATGCCGCGGCGCGGCTTCTCTCCCGCGAACTTACAAAAAAGCTCGGGCGTGTTGTCACGCCAGCCGATCTGCGCTCAGGTGCCCTGGCGTCCGAGACGGCGCAGATCACCCTCGCCTCCGCCACCGACGGCAATCACGGCCGCTCGCTTGCCTGGGGCGCGCGGATGTTCGGCGCGCCCTGCCGGATCTACGTCCACCGCGATGTTAGCCCCGGCCGGATCGCGGCGATGGAGGGCTATGGCGCGACCGTGACGGTCGTCGATGGCGACTACGACGCCTCGGTCCGCCGGACGCGCGAGGATGCCGACGCGAATGGCTGGTTTGTCGTCTCCGACACCTCGTGGGAGGGTTACACCGACCCGCCGCGCGACGTGATGGCGGGGTACGGCGTCATGGCGCGGGAGATCGCGGATGCGCTGGCCAAACCGCCAAGCCATGTCCTTCTGCAAGGTGGCGTCGGCGGTCTTGCCGCAGCCATCGCCGCCGCGTTCCGCCAGCAATGGGGCGCAAATGCCCCCCGCGTGGTGATCGTGGAGCCCGACCTCGCCCCCTGCCTTTTCGAAAGCGCCCGCGCCGGCACCGCGACGGCCGTTGCGATCCATGACGAAACGGTCATGGCCGGCCTCTCCTGCGGCGAGCCCTCGGCACTCGCTTGGGAGATCCTCGCCGAAGAGGCGCGCGATTTCATCACGATTCCCGACGACTTCGTCGGTCCCACGATGCGCGGCCTTGCCCGCCCCTGTGGTGGTGACCCCGCCATCGCCGCAGGCGAATCCGCCGTCGCGGGCCTTGCAGCACTGATCGCCGCCGCCGGTGATGTCGACTGGCGCGGAAAGCTCGGCCTCGGCCCCGACAGCGTCGCCTTGGTGATCGGTTCCGAAGGCGTCACCGACCCGGCAATCTACGACCGGATCATGGCGGGGGCGGACCGATGACCGTCCCCGCACGCGGTTTCCCGATTGGGGAGTACCAAGGCCGGCTCGCCCGGGCGCAGGCGTTGATGGACGCGGCCGGACTGGCCGGGATCCTGCTGACCACCGAAGCGGAGGTCCGCTATTTCAGCGGCTTCCAGACCCTTTTCTGGCAAAGCCCGACGCGGCCCTGGTTCCTCTTCGTCCCGGTCGAGGGCATGCCGGTCGCGGTGATCCCCGAAATCGGCGCCGCGCTGATGCGCCGGACCTGGGTCGAGGATGTTCGCACCTGGTCGGCGCCGCAGCCGGGCGATGACGGGATCTCGCTCCTGACCGAGCTGCTCGGACCCCTTGCCCGCGCCGGTGCTCGGATCGGCCTTCTGAAGGGGCACGAGACGCAACTGCGCATGCCACTTGGCGATTACGAAAGGCTGATCGCCGCCCTGCCGGGTCTCCACGTCGCGGATGCGACCGGGATCGTCCGCGCCCTTCGCATGGTCAAGTCGGCGGCCGAGATCGACAAGATCGCCCATATTTGCGATATCGCCTCGCGGACCTTCGACCGCGTGCCGGATTTCGCGACCGAGGGCCGACCGCTAGACGAGGTCTTCCGCGCCTTCCGCCGCACCTGCCTTGAGGAGGGCGCCGACGACGTGCCCTACCTTGTCGGCGGCGCCGATCAGGGCGGCTATCAAGACATCATCTCGCCCCCCGACACGCGGCCCCTGCGGGCGGGCGACGTGCTGATGCTCGACACCGGATCGGTATTCGACGGTTATTTCTGCGACTTCGACCGCAACTGGGCGATCGGCCGCGCTTCGGATGCCGCCCGCCGCGCTCATGACGTGCTCTACCGCGCGACCGAGGCCGGGATGGACGCCGCCCGCCCTGGCGCCACCTGCCGCGATCTTTTCGCCGCGATGCGCGCTGTCATCGTGGAATACGATACCGGCCCGGGCGATGTCGGACGGCTAGGCCACGGGCTCGGCATGCAGCTGACCGAATGGCCGTCCCACGCCGCCTTCGACGATACGGTTCTGGAAGAGAACATGGTGCTGACGCTTGAGCCGTCCTTGAGCTACGGCGACGGTCGGATCATGGTGCATGAGGAGAACATCGTCGTGACCTCCGGCGCGCCCCGGCTTCTGTCCGTCCGAACGCCGGCGGAATTGCCGGTCATCGGCTGAGGAGGCTTCATGAAACTGCCGTTCACGACCGATGACGGCATGGGTGCCAAGGCCACGCTCGGCCTGATCGTCCTGCCTGCCGACGAAACCCTGGAGAATGAGCTCCGCGCGATCCTGCCGCGGGACGGCGTCGCGCTCTATCACAGCCGCATCGAGATGCCGCCCGAGGTGACGACCGAGACGCTGGCGGCGATGGAGCAGGCCCTGCCGGCGACCGCGTCGATGCTACCCGAGATACCGTTCGATGTGATCGGCTACGGCTGCACCTCGGGTGCCACCGTGATCGGGCCCGAAGGCGTCGCCCGTGCGGTGCGTTCGGTGCGGCCGGGGGCGCACGTCGCAGATCCCGTCAGCGCTGTGATGAACGCTGCGCGCTGGCTCGGCGCCCGTCGGATCGGCTTCGTGACGCCCTATGTCGAAAGCGTTTCGGCCGCGATGCGGCAGCTGCTGGAAGCGAACGGCTTCGAGATCGCCGGCTTCGGCTCGTTCATGGAAGGCGACGACCGCGTCGTCGCGCGAATCTCGCCCGAGGCGGTGCTCGCCGCGATTGAGAAGGTTGCCACCATGGCGCCCTGCGACGCGGTTTTCGTCTCCTGCACCAACCTGCGCGTCGCCTCCATCGCCGAGGAAGCGGAACTGCGGATCGGCCGGCCGGTCCTCTCCTCGAACCTCGCGCTTGCGTGGCAGATGATGCGCTCGGCCGGGCTCAGCTCCGACACCGCGCCGAGGATTGCGCTATTCAGCCGGGAATGATTTCGAACTTCTCGACATCGACCATGCCCCGGTCGGTGATCTTCAGTGCCGGAATGACCGGCAGGGCGAGAAAGGCGAGCTGCAGGAACGGCTCCTCCAGCGTCACGCCAAGCTCTCTCGCGGCGGCGCGCAGGGCGACAAGCCGGTCGCGCACCACCTCGAACGGCTCAAGGCTCATCAGCCCCGCGACCGGCAGGGCCAGTTCCGCCAGCACCTCGCCCGCTTTTGCAACCACGAACCCGCCCTCGATCTCGGAAAGGCGGTTGGCCGCCAGCGCCATGTCGGCATAGTCGGCCCCCACGACGGCGATGTTGTGGTGATCGTGGCAGACGGTCGAGGCGATGGCACCGGCCTTGATCCCGAACCCCTTGACGAAGCCGGTGGCGATGTTGCCGTTCTTGCCGTGCCGCTCCACCACCGCGATGCGCATCAGGTCGCGGCCCGGATCGGGGCGCTTGTCGCCATCCGCGATGGCGATGTCCTCGCGCAGATGCTTGGTGATGATCTTGCCTT
>JBNKFC010000181.1:0-2580 GCA_050289105.1 Paracoccaceae bacterium
CGAACTCTCGTCGGGCTCACGACCGGGGCTCCCGCCTGGGCGGCACTTCTCCTGCTGATGGTGGTGACGATGACGCTGTCCGACGTCCTCAACAACACGGCGACGGCCATCGTCGCCGCCCCGGTCGGCATTGCGATGGCGAAGGCCCTCGAGGCGTCGCCCGATCCCTTCCTGATGGCCGTCGCCGTTGCCGCCTCCTCGGCCTTCCTCACACCGATCGGACACAAGAACAACATGCTGATCCTCGGCCCCGGCGGCTATGAATTCGGCGACTACTGGCGGATGGGGCTGCCTCTGGAGATCCTTGTCATCGCGGTCTCGCTGCCCACGATCCTCGTCTTCTGGCCGCTCTGATCCAAAGGCCGCGCCGTTCCGGCGCGACGATCCCGTCTCGCCTTGGCGGGTTCCCCGCGAAGGCTCGGGACGCCTCCGGCGGGAGGTATTTGGAAACAGAAGAAGGGAGTGGCCCAGCCTTCTTCTGTTCGAAAATACTCCGGGGGGCGAATTGCCGCCTCTGCGGCAAGAGGGGGCCGGCGGCCCCCTCACGCGCCGCGCGCGATGCGCGGCGCCACGAACGAGGCGACGCCGCAAGGCGTCTCAATTTCTGAGGCGGTCCGGTCAGAGCGGCCAGATCAGCGGGATGGTCAGGCTGGCGGAGACGGCGAGAAGCAGATTCAGGGGAATGCCCACTTTCAAATAGTCGGTGAACTTGTAGCCCCCCGGCCCGTAGACCAGCATGTTGGTCTGATATCCGATCGGGGTCGAGAAGGCGGCCGAGGCCGCGAACATCACCGCGACGACAAGGCCCCGCGGATCAAGCCCCAGCGAATGGCCAAGCTCGATCGCCACCGGCGTGAAGATCACGCCCACCGCGTTGTTCGACACGATCTCGGTCAGAACCATCGCCAACAGGTAGATCGCGAAGACGACCAACTGCGGCGGCAGGTTCTTCAGCGCCGGACTCACCCAGCCGACGAGAAGCCTTGCCGCGCCGGAATGGTCGAGCGCCGCCCCGACCGCCAGCATCGAAAAAATCAGTGCCAGAAGCCGTCCCTCTATGAAGGAAAACGCCTCGTCCGCATCGATGCACCGGGTGAGAAGCACGAGCGCGACGCCCACCACGGCGAGCGGAAGGATCGGCGCGACGCCGATTCCGGACAGCACGACGATCCCCGCGAGCACGGCGAAGGCCACCGGCGCCTTGGCGCGGCGATAGGCCTTGACGGTGGGCTTGGAGACATCGACCAGTTCCATGTCAGCCGCAAGCCGCTGGATATCCTCCGGCGCGCCTTCCAGAAGAAGCGTATCGCCTACCACGACCACCAGATCGTCGAGCTGGCGACCGATATTCTGGTTCCGCCGGTGCACGGCGAGCGTATAGACCCCGTAGCGGCGGCGCAGCCGCAATTCGCCCAGGGACCGCCCGACCATCCGGCAGCCCGGCGAGATCAGCACCTCCACCGTGTCGGTCTGGACCGAGGACAGCTTGTCGACGAGCCGGATCTCCTTGTTGTCCTGCATGCCGAGCAGTTCGGCCATCTCGGTGCGCAGCACCACGCGGTCGCCTTCCTGCAGTTCCACCGGCGCGAGGTCGCGCCGCAGTGACGCATCGCCCCTCAGGACGTCGATCACCCGAACGCCGGGCCGCTTGAAGAGGTCCACCTCGAGAACCTTCTGCCCGACGAGGTTCGACCCTTCCGGCAACGCAACCTCGGTGAAGAACTTGAGTTTCCTGCGGTCGCCGAGCATCACCCCCATCGACTGCCGCTCGGGCAGGAGCCGCCGGCCGATCGTCGCGACATAGATCATGCCGATGAAAACCTGGAGCGCGCCGAGCGGCGTGATCTCGAAAATCGAGAAGGGCGTCATGCCTTGCGCCTTGGCCACGCCGTCGACAAGCAGGTTGGTCGAGGTGCCGATCAGCGTCACCGTGCCGCCGAGGATCGCCGCGTAGGACAAGGGGATCAGCAGCTTCGACGGCGCGACATTGAGCTTGCGGGCAATGGAGACCATCACCGGGATCATCACCACCACGACCGGCGTGTTGTTGAGGAAGGCCGAGGCGAGCGCGACGAAGCCGAAAAGGATGACCAGCGTCACCGTCGGGCGGTGATCGGCATTCGCCTCGGCCGTATGGGTCAGCCATTCGAGGGTTCCCGTCCGCACCAGCGCCCCCATGATCAGGAACATCGCCGTGATCGTCCAGGGCGCAGGATTGGTCAGCGCCTTCATCCCGAGGTCGTAGGGCAGGATGCCGAGGACAAGAAAGAGAGACGCCCCGGCGATCGCGATCACCTCGGTCGGATAGCGCTCGCGCACGAACATAACGAACATGCCGACGACGATCACCAATGTGAGGATGGCTTCGCCGTCGGGCGAAAGGGGAAGGTCGATCATTCAGTGACCTTTGGGTTCATGAAGCGCGATATTACCCTCGCCCGACGGCAGGGCAAGCAAACTCGCGTCCCCGGACCGGACGGGGCGCGGCTGCACGAGGAAGAGACCGGCGAAAACGACGCCGAGCGCGCCCCAGACCCAGAGCGAATAGCGTTCGCCGAGGATGAGCATCGACCAGAGCAC
>JBNKFC010000182.1:0-3131 GCA_050289105.1 Paracoccaceae bacterium
TGTCCTCCTCGCTCACCAGCACGATCTCGTCGAGAAGATCACGGCAGAGCGGGAAGGACAGCCGGTTGGCAAGCCCGATCCCGCCGCCGAGACTGTCGGCGAGCGAGGTCTGCTCCGGCACTTCCACCGGATGCCCGGCACGGACCGAGGCGGCCATCGCCGCGCCACGCTCCATGGTGATGCCGATGACCCGGATCGCGGGATTGAGCGCCTTTGCCGCCACCGCGACCCCGGCCGCGAGTCCGCCGCCAGACAGCGGTACGAGGATCGTTGCCAGATCCGGCCGCGCCTCAAGCATTTCCAGCCCGATCGTGCCCTGCCCCGCCACCACGGCGGGATCGTCGAAAGGCGAAATCTCGGCCAGCCCCTCCTCGGCGGCGAGTCTCTGGCTTTCCGCCATCGCCTCATCCTGGCTGGTGCCGATGATCCGCACCTCGGCCCCCAGCGCACGGATGCCCGCGACCTTGGCCTCGGGCACCAGTTCCGACATGCAGATCACGGCCCGCATCCCGCGCGCCTTCGCGGCATAGGCGACGCCGCGGCCGTGATTACCGGTCGAGCAACAGGTCACGCCCGAAACCTCCCCCGGCAAGTTCGCCACCGCATTCAACGCACCGCGCAGCTTGAACGCCCCGATCGGCTGCATGTTTTCCAGCTTCAAAAGCACCTCTTGCCCCGTCAGCCCACTCAGAAACGGCGAGGGCACGAAGGGTGTCCCGTCCGCGACACCCCGGATCGCCGCCCGCGCGGCGAGGATATCGGCGCAGGAAAAGGGAACGGAATCGGCCATGCGTGCGCGCCTTCGAGGGTGAGTTGCGTTGTGCACATCATCACAGCACATTGCACCCCGTCAACCAATCCCGGCGCCAATGTCGCAGATATAACGTGAGATGGCGCAGATTTTCTTGCCAGACCCGAAGGCTCGCCATAGCGTTGTATACAAATCAACCCGCGACTCAGGAAAGGGTCCCCCATGGGCCAGTCCAACGCCCCCTTCAGCGCCGCCGAATATGCCCGCCGCATCGCCAAGACCCGCGCGGCGATGGAAAAGGCCGGGCTCGATGCGGTCTTCGTCACCGACCCGTCGAATCAGGCCTGGCTTACCGGCTACGACGGCTGGTCCTTCTACGTCCACCAGGGCGTGATCCTGACGCGCGACGGCGATCCGCACTGGTGGGGCCGCTACATGGACAGCATCGGCGCCCAGCGCACCTGTTGGATGTCGGACGCGACCATCCACGGCTATGCCGACAACTACGTCCAGTCGACCGTGCGCCACCCGATGCAGGACCTCGCCCGCATCCTCCGCGACCTCGGCCTCGCCAAGGCGCGGATCGGGGTGGAGATGGAGAACTACTACTACTCCGCCAAGGCGCATGAGGTCCTGAAGGCCGAGCTTCCCGATGCGCGGATCAGCGACGCCACGGCGCTGGTGAACTGGCAACGCCTCGTCAAGTCCGGCGAGGAAATCACCTTCATCCGCAACGCCGCGAAGATTTCCGAAAAGGTCGTCCGCACCGCAATCGACAAGGCCGAGCCGGGCCTGCGCAAGAACGACCTGGTGGCCGAGATCTACCATGCCGCGATCACCGGCGTTGGCGATGTCTGGGGCGACTATCCCGCCATCGTGCCGCTGACCCCCTCGGGGCTCGACGCGACGGCGGCGCACCTGACCTGGAACGGCGCGCCGATGCGCTCGGGCGAGGCGACGTTCTTCGAACTTTCCGGCTGCTACCGCCGCTACCACGCGCCCCTTTGCCGCACCGTCTACCTCGGCACACCGCCGCAGGAGATGCTGGAGGCCGAAAAGGCCCAGATCGAGGGGATCGAGGCGGGGCTCGACGCCGCCCGCGCCGGCAACCGCACCTGCGACATCGCCAATGCCTTCCTCGGGGTTCTCCAGAAATACGGCATCAAGCGCGAGGGCCGCATGGGCTATCCGATCGGCCTTTCCTACCCGCCCGACTGGGGCGAGCGCACCGCCTCGATCCGCACCGAGGACGAGACGGTGCTGGAACCCGGCATGGTCTTCCATTTCATGCCCGCGCTCTGGATGGAAAGCTGGGGGCTTGAGACCACCGAGACGATCCTCATCACCGACAATGGCGCGGCCGAGGCGCTCTGCAACGTCGAGCGCAAGCTCTTCGTGAAGGGCTGAGCAGGTGCAGGCGCTCGACGATACCAAGGCGCTGCTGCGCCAGCTCATCGCCTTCCCGACAATCTCGACCGACAGCAACCGGGCGATGATCGACTTCATCGCCGAGCGGCTGGACGCCCTCGGCGCGCGGGTTGAGGTGCATGCCGATCCGAGCGGCGCGAAGGCCAATCTCTTCGCGACGCTCGGGCCGGAGGGCGATGGCGGTATCGTACTCTCGGGCCATTCCGACGTCGTCCCCGTCGCCGATCAGGACTGGACGACCGACCCGTTCGAGATGGTCGAGCGCGACGGCAGGCTTTACGGCCGCGGCACCTGTGACATGAAGGGCTTCATCGCCGCGACGCTGGCGCTGGCCCCGCTCTACGCCGACCGCGCCACCGCGCGGCCGCTGCATTTCGCCTTCACCCATGACGAGGAAACCGGCTGCCTCGGCGCCCAGGCTCTGGCGCAGGTGCTGAAGGCGCAAGGCATCCGCCCCGCCATCGCGATCATAGGAGAGCCGACCTCGATGCGGATCATCGAGGGCCACAAGGGCTGCTACGAATACACCACCCATTTCACCGGCCTCGAGGGCCACGGCTCCGGTCCCGACCGCGGCGTGAACGCCGTCGAATACGCGGTGCGCTACGTGGGGCGGCTTCTCGACCTCAAGGATCAGCTCAAGACCCGCGCCCCGAAAGACAGCCGGTTCGAGCCACCATGGACGACGATCAATACCGGCGCGCTTGTCGGCGGCGTTGCCCATAACGTCATCCCCGGCAAGGCGCGGGTCGATTGGGAAATGCGGCCCGTCCAGCATTCCGACGCCGATTTCGTCAAGGATAACCTCCGCCGCTACTGCGCCGAGACGCTCATCCCGGCGATGCGCGCCGTCTCGCCCGACGCCGATATCGTCACGGAGGTCATTGGCGAGGTCGACGGGCTGATCCCGGCCGATGAGAACGAGGCCAAGGCCATCGTCATGGAACTGACC
>JBNKFC010000183.1:0-9172 GCA_050289105.1 Paracoccaceae bacterium
GCTGCCGCTCTCGGTGCCGGGCATCATCGCCGGTTCCATGCTGGTCTTCATCCCCGCCTCGGGGGAACTGATCATCCCCTCGCTCGTCGGCTCCGCATCGCGGCCGATGATCGGGCGGGTGATCGCGGACGAGTTCACCTCGGCCCGAAGCTGGCCGATGGCCTCGGCCGTCGCCGTCGCGCTTCTCGTCCTCCTCGTCGTGCCGTTGATGCTCTACACCTACTACGAGGGAAAATCGCACGAGAAGGCGAAGGAGGACGCGGCATGAACCGCCGTCCCGTCTTCCTCATCACCATGCTCTGCTTCGGCTTTGCGTTCTTCTACATCCCGATCCTGTCGATGATGGTCTATTCCTTCAACGGCTCGCGGCTGGCGACAGTCTGGGGCGGGTTCTCGACGAAATGGTATGTCTCTCTCCTCTCGAACCGGCAGGTGCTGAAGGCCGCCGTCCTGTCGCTCCAGATCGCGGTCGTCAGCGCGACGATGGCGACGATCCTCGGCACGATGGCGGGGATCGCACTGGCGCGGTTCAAACGGTTCCGGGGACGGACGCTGTTTTCCGGCCTCGTAACCGCGCCGTTGGTCATGCCCGAGGTGATCACCGGCATCGCCTCGCTCATGCTCTTTATCCTGATGGCGGAGTGGATCGGCTGGCCCGCCCAGCGCGGCTTCACCACGGTGACGCTCGCCCACATCACCTTCTCGATGGTTTTCGTCACCACGATCATCCATTCGCGTCTCGTCCAGGCCGACGAGGCGATCGAGGAGGCGGCGATGGACCTCGGATCGCGCCCCTGGCAGGTGATGAAGGACATCACCCTGCCGGTCATTTCGCCGGCGATCCTGTCCGGCTGGCTCTTGGCTTTCACTATCTCGCTCGACGACGTGGTGATCACCAATTTCACCACCGGACCGGGAACGACGACGCTGCCGATCCTGATCTGGTCAAAGGTGAAGCTTGGCGTGACGCCTGACATCAACGCACTGGCGACGATCACGGTCTGCATCGTAGGGTTTGGCGTCGCTGTCGCGGGCTGGGTTCTGAACCGGGCCGAGAAGCGGCGCGAACGCGATGCCCAACTGGCCTATCAGGAAAACACATGACCACAAGCGACGACCTGCGCGCCCGCGCTGACCTGAACGCCGTGATCGGCCAGCCGGGATCTGGACGGCTGCGCTACGCGGCGGCGATGCATTTTTACCGCAAGGGGCAGCTGTCGCCCGAGGCGCTGGAGGTGTACCGGATCTGCTCGCCGAAGGACGGCGAGGACCCGGCGCCTATTCTCGCCGCGCGGGGGATGAGGGTCGATCTCCCGACACCCGACGCGCCCGAGCTTGCGATCCGGCGTCTTGTGGAAGAGGTCGACCGTTACCTTGCCACGCTGCCGGGGCCAGGCGTTGCGGAGATCCGCAGCCTTTCGGCGCGGTGGCGCGATGGGCCGGTCCGCACGAGCCGCGCGCCCAACACGGTCGTAGATGCGCATCTTGCAACCGCGCTCGACGCGATGGAGGCGGATCAACCGGCGCTGGCCGCCGCTCTCCGGGCGGCCGCCCCGCATCTGCCCTGGATCACCTACGGCCTCTACCCGCCGGAGGAGATTGGCGAGGCTTTCCTTACCGGCCATGCCTACGCCACCCTTGTCGGTGCCGAGGGCGCGATCCCGGCCGAGGAATTTGACCTCGGCGTCTTTCTCATCGCGCCGCATGTGCTTTACCGCGACCATGCCCATCCGGCCCCCGAACTGTACGCGCCATTGACCGGCCCGCATGGCTGGCGCTTTGGGCCAGGGACGCCGCTGATCGTCAAGCCGGCGCATGAACCGGTCTGGAACGAGCCCGATGCGCCGCACATGACGAAGGTCGGGCCGGTGCCGTTCCTCTGCATCTTCGGCTGGACGAAGGACGTGGACTTGCCGGCGCGGGTGCTGCCGGCAGGGGATTGGACGGAACTGGAAGCATTGCGGATCGGAGGGTGAAGGATGGAATCGGTCGGAGGCGAGCTTTACCATGATCGGATGATCGGGATGCTGGAGGCGATCTGGGGCGAAGGCTTCTTGTCGCCCGGTGGTCCGGATGAGGTCGCGCGGCTGGTCGCGACCACCGATTTCACCGGTAAGTCGGTGCTCGACATCGGCTGCGGCGCGGGCGGAATCGACATCGCCCTCGTCCAAAATCACGAGGCGGGCTATGTCTGCGGTATCGACGTCGAGGATACGGTTCTAGCCCATGCGCGAAAGCTGATCGGGCAAGCTGGGCTGACGCCGCGCATCGGTTGCCTCAAGGTCGCGCCCGGCCCGTTGCCCTTCCCGCCTGGCGTGTTCGACATCGTCTTTTCGAAAGATTCCATCGTCCATATTCCCGACAAGCATGCGCTCATGGCCGAGGTCTTCCGGATCCTGAAACCCGGCGGGCGGTTCGTCGCCTCGGACTGGTTGATCGGCCATGACGGTGCACCGTCGCCGCGGATGGCGGAGTATATCGCCGCCGAGGGGCTCGATTTCGGCATGGCCTCGCCCGGACGCTACCGCGAGGCGATGGCTGCGGCCGGGTTCGACGAGATCGAGGTGGTCAGCCGCAACGACTGGTACCGGCAGGCTGCGCGGGCGGAGCTTGAGCGGCTCAAGGGGCCGGTGGGCGATGCCGCGGCGAAGATCGTCGGGCGCGACTTCGTCGACGAGAATATCGCCATCTGGAGTCGGATGATCCCGGTTCTCGATACCGGCGAGCATTGCCCGACCCATCTGAAGGCGCGCAAGCCCAACTGAGCCGCGACCCCCGACAGAGGCGACACCCTTGTCGGACCCTGAGCACGTTCGCCATGTGCACAGACGCACAGTCACCGTTCGCCGCGCATCCGCTCCCGCGCTCCGGGCTTATTGTGCGCGTTCGTGAGGCGCCGTGTGCGGATTGAAATAAATTCAGTCCGACTATGTCATTGTAACGGAACATTTAACCAGATTTTGGCGGAACCAGCAGAATGGTTCGTCCGGTCAAGACAACGGCCGAGAAATTCCGTGTGAAAAGCCGCGACCCGACTGTGATTTCACCAATAGCCCGGCGGCAGTCATGTTGGTTTCACCGGACCAGCAGAGGTCCACATGATCCAACACCGACACCGAAAGGACACGACATGAAGCGCATTCTTCTCTCCGCCGCCCTCCTCGCCGCCGCCGCTGGCGCCGCCTCCGCGATGACCTCGCCGACAGAACTCAGCGGCCCCGACCGCGCCGAGGCGGAGCGTCTCGTACCGAACGGCGACTTCAGCAACCTGAGCACTGAACAGGTTGGCGCCATCGCGGCGATCCTGAACAGCGACGAGGACAGCCGTGGTGGCCAGATCCGTGCGATCCTGAACTGACACCACCCACACGAACACCAAGGGGCGCCCGGACAATGGGCGCCCCTTTCTTGTCGGCGGAGTGCAGTTCTCGGACAATCACGCCGGCATCACGAGATGCGGACATTTCTGTAACGGGCTTGGCCCGGCACTCCTCTTCGTTGCACAAGGGACGAAGCCAGGATCGAGGGATGCGATGACAGGACCGTTTACCAACTGCAAGGCGGCGGCCTCGCCTGCCCGCCGCACCGCAGGCCTTACCGCATGAGAAAACCCGCCCTTTTCGCCGCGCTCGCCGTCCTGATCGGCGTGCTGGTCTGGCTGATCGGCCGCAATCCGCCCGATCTTGAGATGCTGCGCGGCCATCTCGACGGGCTGCACGATTGGCGGATGAACCATCCGGTTCTGATCGTGCTGCTTTTCTTCGCCGCCTATGTCGCCGTCACCGCCCTGTCGCTGCCGCTCGCCGCCTGGATGACGCTCGCCGCCGGGGCGCTTTTCGGCTTCTGGACCGGGCTCCTCCTCGTCTCCTTCGCCTCGACCATCGGCGCGACGCTGGCTTTTCTCGCAGCGCGGTATCTCTTGCGTGACTGGGTGCATGAGCGGTTCGGCAGTCGCCTTCAGGCGGTTGACGCAGGCATTGAGCGCGATGGCGCGTTCTACCTGTTCACCTTGCGGCTGATCCCTATTGTACCGTTTTTCGCGGTCAATCTTCTGATGGGGCTCACGCCGATCCGCGCGTGGATGTTCTACGCGGTCAGCCAGGTCGGAATGCTCGCCGGAACCGCGGTCTACGTGAATGCCGGCACGCAGCTTGCCCAGCTTGAGAGCCTTTCAGGCATTCTGTCGCCGCCACTGCTGCTTTCCTTCGCGCTTCTCGGGATCTTTCCGTGGATCGCGAAGTTCTTCCTTGGCCTCATCAAGCGTCGCCGCGCCTTTGCGGGATGGACCAGACCGGCACGGTACGACCGCAACCTGATCGTGATCGGCGCGGGGTCCGCCGGGCTTATTTCAGCCTACATCGCAGCCGTGGTGAAGGCGAAGGTGACATTGGTCGAGGCCCACAAGATGGGCGGTGATTGCCTCAACTTCGGTTGTGTGCCGTCAAAGGCGCTTATCAGGTCGGCTAAGCTCGCGCACCAGATGCGCCATGCGGACCACTACGGGCTTTCGGCGACCCCTCCGGAATTTTCCTTCCGAAAAGTCTTTGAACGTGTCCAAGCCGTGATCGCGGCGATCGAACCCCATGACAGTGCCGAACGCTACGAGGGGCTTGGCGTCGAAGTCCTTCAGGGGCATGCAAAGCTTGTCGACCCCTGGACGGTGGAGATTACCGACGCCGATGGCCGGGCGCGAAGGCTGACCACCCGTTCGATCATCCTCGCAACCGGTGCCGCACCTTTCGTTCCGCCGCTGCCTGGCCTCGACGACACCGGCTACCTGACGTCGGACACGCTGTGGGACGCGATGGCTGAGCGTGACGCGGCGCCGAGGCGACTTGTGGTTCTGGGCGGCGGACCCATCGGTTGCGAACTGGCGCAAAGCTTTGCCCGGCTCGGGTCCGAAGTGACCCAGATCGAGATGCTGCCGCGGATTCTCATCCGCGAGGACGACGATGTGTCGGAACTGTTGAAAGCGTCGATGGAGGCTGACGGCGTAACGGTTCTGACTGGCCACAAGGCGCTAAGCTGCGGCGTGACAGGCGACGAAAAATGGATCGAGGTCGAGGCGGAAGGGGCCACCCGCCGTATCGCCTTCGACGATCTTCTGGTTGCTGTCGGCCGGGCGGCGCGCCTCACGGGGTACGGGCTGGAAGAACTCGGAATCCCGACAGGCCGGGTGATCGAGACGAATGAGTATCTGGAAACGCTCTATCCGAACATCCTCGCCGCAGGTGACGTGGCAGGGCCATATCAATTCACCCACACTGCCGCGCATCAGGCCTGGTTCGCCGCAGTCAACGCGCTTTTCGGCAAATTCAAGCGGTTCAGAGTCGACTACCGCGTCATCCCTTGGACAACGTTCACCGATCCGGAAGTTGCCCGCGTCGGATTGAACGAACAGGAGGCGCGCGAGAAGGGCATCTCGGTCGAGGTCACCCGCTACGGCATCGACGACCTTGACCGCGCGATCACCGATGGGACGGCCGAGGGGTTCGTCAAGGTGCTGACCCCGCCCGGCAAGGATACGATCCTGGGCGTGACCATCGCCGGCGAACATGCGGGGGATCTTCTGGCCGAGTTCGTGTTCGCGATGAAACACGGTCTCGGTCTCGGCAAGATCCTTGGCACGATCCACACCTATCCGACCCTGGCGGAAGCCAACAAGTTCGCCGCGGGGGAATGGCGGAAGGCACATGTGAACGAACGGGCGCTTCGGCTTCTCGGCCGGTTCCACGCCTGGCGGAGGGGCGAATGATCGATCGCTACCTCCTGCCGGCCCAGCGCGCCCTTTTGGTCGGTCCGGCCCGGATTCTGGCCGCGCGCGGCGTGACGGCAGACCAGGTGACGATCGCAGGCTTCTGTATCGGTCTTACGGCGATCGCCGCGCTCTCGGCGGGCTGGTTCGGTATTGCCCTTGTCCTGATCCTGGCGAACCGCGTCGCCGACGGGCTCGACGGTGCCATTGCACGCGAGGTCGGGCCGACCGATCGGGGCGCATTCCTCGACATCGCGCTCGACTTCGTTTTCTACGCCCTCGTTCCCGTGGGGTTCGCGCTTGCCGATCCGGCGGCGAACGGCCTGGCCTCTGCGGTCCTGATCGCAAGCTTCGTCGGCACCGGATCGAGTTTTCTTGCCTTCGCATCGGTCGCAGCCAAGCGCCAGCTCTCGGCCGAAGCGTATCCAACGAAGGGTATCTATTACCTCGGCGGCTTGACGGAGGGGGCTGAAACGATCGCCCTTTTCACCGCGATGTGCGTCTGGCCGGGTGCTTTCCAGGCGCTCGCCTGGACCTTTGCCGCGCTATGCACCATCACCACCTTGACCCGCTGGTATCAGGGCTGGACCACGTTCGCGACCAGAGCTTGACCCACAACACCGGAGTAACCATGCGCCTTCCTCTTCTTGCCGCACTGACCGCCGCGCTCGCCCTTCCGGCATTCGCCGGCGGTTGGGACGACACCGCTGCCGCCGCCCGCGGGCAGACGGTCTACTGGAACGCCTGGGGTGGCGATGCGCGGACCAACGCGTTCATCGCCTGGGCGAGTGAGCAAGTCGAATCCGAGTACGGCGTGACCATACGGCACGTAAAGCTCTCGGACACGGCCGAGGCCGTGACCCGTGTCATCGCCGAAAAGGCGGCCGGACAGACGGACGGGGGCTCCGTCGATCTCATCTGGATCAACGGCGCGAATTTCCTGTCGATGAAGGAGCAGGGCCTGCTGCATGGCCCTTTCCTCAGCGATCTGCCCAACGCGAAGTATCTCGACCTCTCCGAAAATTCCGCGGCGGTCGTCGATTTCACCATCCCGACCGAGGGCTATGAATCGCCCTGGCGACTGGCGAAATTCGTCCTGACCCACGACAGCGCACGGGTCCCGGAACCGCCGCGCTCAATGGCGGCGCTCCTGGACTGGGCGAAAGTCAATCCGGGGCGGTTCACGCATCCGGCAGTGTCCAATTTCATGGGGTCCACCTTCCTCAAACAGGCGCTGATCGAACTCACCCCCGATCCTTCGGTGCTTCAGGGCGACGCCACGGACGAGGCATTTTCGGCTGCAACAGAGCCGCTTTGGGCTTGGTATGACGCGCTTCGGCCGAACCTCTGGCACGAAGGCCGGTCGTTCCCGGAGAATGAAAGCGTCCTGCAGCAGATGCTGAACGACGGCGAGGTCGATTTCGCCATGGCCTTCGACCCGGCCGCCGCGGCCGCCGCCGTGGAACAGGGACTTCTGCCCGACACGGTGCGGAGCTACGCCCCCGACGGCGGCTCAATCGGCAACATCAGCTTCGTCGCGATCCCCTTCAACGCCGCCCACAAGGAAGGTGCAATGGTGGTTGCGAATTTCCTCCTCGATCCGGCTACACAAGCACATGCGCAGGACATCACCGTGCTCGGCAGCTATTCCGTTCTCGATCCGGAAAAGCTGGGTGACGCGGAGAAGGCCGCCTTCGCCGCATTGCCGTCTTCGCCGGCCTTGCCTACGAACGACTCCCTCGGCCCGACGCTGGGCGAACCGCATCCGAGCTGGATGACCAGGATCGCCGAGGAATGGGCAAAGCGCTACACGGAATGAGGCAGACCGAGGGCCGCTGGCTGAGGCTCACCGTCCTTGGCATCGTCCTGGCGGGACTTGTCCTGCCGATCCTTGCCGGCCTTTGGGAAACCTCGCGTGCGGCCTTTGGGCTCCTGCCGGCAATTGGGGCAGAGAGATTTTCGATCGACCCTTGGACTCAGCTCTGGGCGCTGCCGGGAGTCGGGACGAGCCTGTGGCTTACGCTCTGGAGCGGTTTTGCTTCGACGCTCTTCGCGCTTCTCCTCTCCACGGGTTTCTGCGCTGCCCTCCACGGACGGATGAGTCCTGGTCGAAGCGCCCGCCTGCTGACGCCATTTCTGGCGACCCCTCATGCAGCGCTGGCCATCGGGCTGGCCTTCCTTATCGCGCCGTCGGGCTGGATCGCCCGCCTGTTGAGCCCTTGGGCAACCGGCTGGGACCTGCCCCCGGATATCGCGACGGTCCGCGACCCCTTCGGACTTGCACTGATCCTCGGGCTCTTGATCAAGGAAGTGCCGTTCTTCCTTCTCGTGATGCTTTCGGCGCTGAGCCAGGTCCGGGTGCGCGAACATCTCGCCGCGGGCCGGGCGCTGGGCTACGGGCGCGGGCTGGTCTGGATCAAGGTGATCGCGCCGCAAGTCTACCGGTTGATCCGGCTGCCGATCTTCGTCGTCCTGTCCTTCGCGCTCTCGGTCGTGGACATGGGCCTTATTCTCGGCCCGTCGAACCCACCGACGCTCGCCGTCGCGATCACGCGGTGGTTCTTCGCGGCCGACACGACTCTCATCCTGCCCGCTTCGGCCGCCGCCCTTCTGCAGACGGCGCTGGTGGCGGGGGGGATCGCACTCTGGCTTGGGGCGGAACGGATCATCATCGCGTTCGGCCGGATCTGGATCCGTCGCGGTGGGCGCGGGTTGTCCTGGGGGCCGGGGCTGGCGGTCGCCAGCGCCGTAACCGGGATGCTCATGGCTCTTGGCGCGGCTGCTTTGTTTGCGCTCCTCATCTGGTCGGTTGCGTGGCGGTGGTCTTTCCCTGACGCGCTTCCGGACAGCTGGAGCCTGAAGGTTTGGGCCCGGCCGGATATGGGTTGGGGTGCGGCGCTGAAGCAGACTCTCGCGATCGGACTGGCCGCTACGGCGCTGTCTCTCGCGCTCACAATTGCCTGGCTCGAAGGCGAGGACCGCGCCGGAATGAGGCGGGCGCGATGGGCGGAGGGACTGATCTACCTGCCGCTCCTGGTGCCGCAAGTGGCGTTCCTCTACGGGCTTTCGGTAACCTTCCTCAGGGCCGGCCTGACCGGCGGCATGGCGGCGGTGATCTGGGGGCAAGTCCTCTTCGTCTTTCCCTATGTCATGATCACCCTCTCGGATCCGTGGCGAACACTCGACCGGCGCATGGTCCGCGCCGCAGCGGCGCTTGGCGCAGGGCCGTGGCGGCGACTTTTCGCGGTGAAACTTCCGATCCTTCTCGGGCCAGTACTGACCGCGACCGCAATTGGGTTTGCCGTGTCCGTCGCGCAGTACCTGCCGACGCTCTTCCTCGGTGCCGGCCGGATCGCGACGCTGACGACCGAGGCGGTGACGCTTTCTTCAGGCTCGGATCGACGCGTAACAGGCGTC
>JBNKFC010000184.1:0-3145 GCA_050289105.1 Paracoccaceae bacterium
ATCCGCGAAGGGGCGTCAAGCGTTACCCGCCTCGGCCAGAAGCTGGGCATTGCCGCCCGAGGCCGTGGTGTCGACGCAGACATGGCGTTCGAGCGCGACGTGGCCAAGATCGGGCATCGCCGTGATCAGGGGCAGGATCTGACCCTCGCGGCCTGCCAGCGCCAGGTTGTAGGCCCGTGCCGCCGCTTCGTCGCCCCACCAGAGCACACCGGCAAAGCCTTTGAGCGTGGCCAGCGCCTGCGGATCGAGCGCGCCCGCGACGGCGATGGCCTGCCCGCCCAACGCGTGGATCGCCTCGGCCTGCGCCTCAGTCGCCTCGCGTCCCGGGCCAAGGCAAAGGAACGGCGCACGCGCCAGCAGCGTCAGGCGGTTCGATTCGCCGGTCGGACCCGGCAGGTCGATACGGGTCAGGATCGCCGGAAGCGGCGCCGCGTTCAGCGCGGCCTGCACCTTGGCGGGATCGGCCTTGGCATCGTCTTTGCCGGCCTTGCCTGCCGCGACAGGCTGGGTGAAGCGGTGCAGATATTCCGGCCCGCCCGCCTTCGGTCCGGTGCCCGACAGCCCCTCGCCGCCAAAGGGCTGGGAGCCCACCACCGCGCCGATCTGGTTGCGGTTCACATACATATTGCCGACATGCAGCGCCTCGGTCAGTTCCTGCACCCGGTTGTCGATGCGGGTGTGCAGGCCGAAGGTCAGGCCGTAGCCGGTCGCGTTGATGTCGTCGATGATCTTCGGCAGCTTGTCTGCGTCGAAGGTCGCCACATGCAGGACCGGGCCGAAAATCTCGCGTTTCATATCGGCGATGCCTTTGACGCGGATCACGGTGGGGGCGATGAAATGACCGCCCTTCGGGGTCGAGAGTTGGCGCAGCAGACGCCCCTCTTTCCGCGCCTTCTCGATATGTTCGCGGATGCCCTGTTCGGCTTCCTCGTCGATCACCGGGCCGACATCGGTCGCAAGATGCCACGGGTCGCCGACCGTCAGTTCCTCCATCGCGCCGAAGAGCATGTCGGTGAAATGGGCGGCGATGTCTTCCTGAACGTAGAGGCAGCGGAGGGCGGAGCAGCGCTGGCCCGCCGACTGGAAGGACGACGCGACGATGTCGCGCACCGCCTGTTCGGGAAGTGCAGTCGAGTCCACGATCATCGCGTTCAGACCGCCGGTTTCCGCGATCAAGGGCGCGCCGGGGGCGAGGTGTTTCGCCATCGCCTTGCGGATCAGCATCGCGGTGTCGGTCGAGCCGGTGAAGCAGACGCCACCCACGCGCGGATCGGAGGTCAGTTTCGCACCAACCGTCGCACCGTCGCCGGGCAGGAGTTGCAGGGCGGATGCCGGAACGCCCGCCTTGTGCAGGAGCGCAACCGCATGGGCGGCGATGAGCGGTGTCTGTTCGGCGGGCTTCGCGAGAACCGCGTTCCCAGCGGCAAGTGCTGCCGACAACTGACCGGTGAAGATCGCCAGCGGGAAGTTCCAGGGGGAAATGCAGGTGAAGGTGCCGAGGGGCGGCTGGGTCAGCGAGAGCCCCCGCGCCGCGTAATAGCGCAGGAAGTCCACCGCCTCGCGCAGTTCGGCGACGGCATCCATGAGCGACTTGCCCGCCTCGCGCGCCAGAAGCGCGAAGATGGGGCCGAAGTTTTCCTCGTAAAGGTCGGCGGCGCGGTTCAGAACGGAGGCGCGTTCGGCAGGCGTCGCCTTCCACGGTTTCGCGGCGGCCAGCGCATGATCGACATCGGCGGCTGAGGCATCGGTGACGCGACCGACAAGCTGACCGGTTGCGGGGTTCAGAACGCGGCGCGGCTTCAGCCCTTCAACCTTGCAGGCCAGCATCGGCTGGGCCGCGAACTCGGTCTTCGCAAATTCGTCACGCGCGGCGTCGATGCGGGCAAGCGTCGGCGCATCGGTCAGATCGAAACCTTCCGAATTGCGCCGTTCGGGCGCGAACAGGTCCGGCCCCTTGCGGATCGCCTTGTTCGACAGGCCCGGCAGCATCGCCTCGACCGCATCAAACGGGCAAGCGGCGACCTCTTCGGGGGCGACATCTTCATCGACGATCTGGTTGACGAAAGAGGAGTTGGCGCCGTTTTCCAGAAGGCGGCGGACGAGATAGGCGAGAAGGTCGCGATGCGCACCGACCGGCGCATAGATGCGGCAGCGGGTCTTTTCGCGCTTCAGGACGATGTCATGCAGCCGTTCGCCCATTCCGTGAAGGCGCTGGAACTCGAACGGTTTGCCCGCGCCCATGTCGAGGATCGCAGCGACAGTATGGGCATTGTGCGTGGCAAACTGGGGATAGATGCGGTCGGTCATGCCCAAAAGCTTCTTCGCATTGGCGATATAGCTCACATCGGTCGCTTCCTTGCGGGTAAAGACCGGGAAATCCTCCAATCCCATGACCTGCGCGCGCTTTACCTCGGCATCCCAGTAGGCGCCTTTCACGAGGCGCACCATGATCTTGCGATCGAGCCGCGTGGCGAGCGCATGAAGCCAGTCGAGCACCGAACCGGCACGGCGGCCATAGGCCTGCACGACGACGCCGAAGCCGTCCCAACCGGCAAGGTCCTCATCCGACAGCACCGCCTCGATCACCTTCAGCGAGAGCGCCAGCCGGTCGGCCTCTTCCGCGTCGATGTTGAAGCCCATCCGCGCCTGCGCGGCCTGCAGCGCCAGCTTGCGGACCACCGGCACCAGTTCCTTCACCACGCGGGCTTCCTGAGCCACTTCGTAGCGGGGGTGGAGCGCCGAAAGCTTCACCGAGATACCCGGATTGTCGCGGATGTCGTCGCTGACAGCGGCCGAGGCGATGGCGGCGATGGCCTTGGAATAGGACTGCGCGTAGCGCTCGGCATCCTCGGCGGTCTTCGCGGCCTCGCCCAGCATGTCGTAGGAATAAGAATAGCCCTGCGCCTCCATCTTCGCGGCGCGTTCCATCGCGGCGTTGATGGTCTCACCCAGAACGAACTGGCGGCCCATCTCTTTCATCGCCTGACGGGTGGCCCGGCGGATGACCGGTTCGCCCAGACGCTTCATTGCGCCCCGCAGATGGCCAACGATGCCCGGCTCCTTTTCCTCCAGCACCTTGCCGGTCAGCATCAGGGCCCAGGTCGAGGCATTGACGAGCGAGGACGCCGAGTGCCCCAGATGCTTG
>JBNKFC010000185.1:0-4956 GCA_050289105.1 Paracoccaceae bacterium
GAGCCTCCGGGAGCAAGAATGACCGACAAGACCCAGAACGCGATGTGGGGCGGGCGTTTCGCCGCCGGGCCGGACGCGATCATGGAGGCGATCAATGCCTCGATCAGCTTCGACCAGCGGCTTTACGCCCAGGACATCGCAGGGTCCCGTGCCCATGCGGCGATGCTCGCCGCACAAGGCATCATCAGCGATAAAGATGCTGAGGCCATTCGGGAAGGCCTGCTCACGGTCTTGTCAGAGATCGAGACCGGAAACTTCGCCTTTTCGACAGCACTTGAAGACATCCACATGAATGTCGAGGCGCGGCTGAAAGAGATCATCGGTGAACCGGCCGGGCGGCTTCATACCGCGCGGAGCCGCAACGATCAGGTCGCGACCGACTTCCGGCTCTGGGTGCGCGACCGCTGCGATGAGGCGGTCGGCAAATTGTCGGCTTTGTGTATGGCACTTGTCGGTCAGGCAGAGGCCGGGGCCGATTGGGTCATGCCGGGCTTCACCCATCTTCAGACCGCGCAGCCGGTGACCTGGGGCCACCATATGCTGGCCTATGTGGAGATGTTTTCACGCGATATCGGTCGGTTCACCGATGCAAGGAAACGCATGAACGAATGCCCGCTCGGCGCGGCCGCACTTGCGGGCACCTCCTTCCCGATCGACCGGTTTGCGACGGCAGCGGCGCTCGGCTTCGACCGGCCCGCGGCCAATTCGCTCGATGCCGTCAGCGACCGCGACTTCGCGCTCGAATTCCTCGCCGCTGCTGCGATAACCGCCATGCATCTTTCCCGCTTCGCCGAGGAACTGGTGATCTGGTCCTCGGCCCAGTTCCGCTTCGTGGCGCTTTCCGACCGCTTCTCCACCGGCTCCTCGATCATGCCGCAGAAAAAGAATCCCGATGCGGCCGAGCTGATCCGGGCCAAGGTCGGGCGGATCATGGGGGCGAATGTCGGGCTGATGATGGTGATGAAGGGCCTGCCGCTGACCTATTCCAAGGACATGCAGGAAGACAAGGAACAGGTCTTCGACGCGGCCGACAACCTGATGCTGGCGCTTGCGGCAATGGAAGGCATGGTGCGCGACATGAGCGCCAATCGCGCCAATCTTGAAAAGGCCGCATCCTCGGGCTTTTCGACCGCGACCGACCTTGCCGACTGGCTCGTGCGCGCGCTGGGCCTGCCCTTCCGCGACGCCCACCACATCACCGGCAGCCTTGTCGCCATGGCCGAGAAGAAGGGCTGCGACCTGCCCGACCTGAATCTGGCTGAAATGCAGTCCGCCCATGCGGGGATCACGGACGAAGTCTATTCGGTCCTCGGCGTCCACAATTCCGTCGCCTCGCGCCAGAGCTTCGGCGGTACCGCCCCCGATCAGGTCCGCGCCCGGATTGCTGACTGGAAGGCGCGGCTGGCATGAGGTTCGTGCCTGTCCTTCTGGCCGCAGCCGCCCTTCTCTCCGCCTGCGCGCAACCGCGTGCCCATGTCGGCGCGCGCATCACGCCGGACGGGGTCCGGGCGACGCCTTCGCTGTCCACCTCCATCGCCGGTATCGGCCTTACACTGAGCCAATGATCATGCGCATCTGCCTGAGCCTTCTCATAGCCGCCACCCTCGCTGCCTGCGGCGCGGATGGCGAACCGACCCCGCCTGCCGAAACCGGCGTCACGGTCTCGGGGCAGGTCAAGGTCGGCGTCGGCGGCAACCTCTGACCCTGTGACCAGATTGAGCGCGCGGGTGCCCCGCGCGCAAGACATATCTCACCCCATTCGCAAGGCGAATGGGGTTCGGATTCCGCTCCGCGGGGAGGTGTTTTAGAACAGGAGAAGCCCAAGGGCTGTCCTGCTTCTTCTGTTCTAAAATACCTCCCGCCGGCGGCAAATCGCACGAAGTGCCAGAAGGCTCGCGCGCACAGCGCGCTCAACTGGATCACGCCCCCTCAATCCAGCGTACGACGGAACCGGAGAAGCGCGAGTGTCGCAAAGGCGCCCACAAAGACCGCCAGCGCCGCCATGGGTTGCGCGACGCCCGCATAGTCCGACCCTTTCAGCATCACCGCCCGGATCAGCCGCAGGAAATGGGTGAGCGGGAAGATCTCACCCAGGGTCTGCGCCCAGTAGGGCATGCCGCGATAGGGGAACATGAAGCCCGAGAGCAGCAGCGAAGGCAGGAAGAAGAAGAAGGTAAGCTGCATCGCCTGCATCTGGGTTCGCGAGGCGGTGGAGATGAGGTAACCGAGAATGACGAGCGCGGCGACGAAGATGAAGACGCCCAGCAGAAGCAGCGGCAATGCGCCGACAAAGGGCACGTCGAAGATCAGTTTCGCCGCGACGAGCACCACCGCGACCTGCACCGCGCCGACACCGAGATAGGGCAGGACCTTGCCCAGCATGATCTCGATGGGTGTTGCCGGCATGGAGAGCAGGTTTTCCATCGTGCCACGTTCCACCTCGCGCGTCAGCGCCATCGAGGTCATCATCACCATTGTCATCTGCAGGATGACGCCAAGGAGGCCCGGCACGATATTGTACTGGGTGATGCCTTCCGGGTTGTAACGCTTGTGGACCGTCACCTGCAGCCGGGTCGCTTCTGTTTCCGCGGCCTGTGCTTCTGCCCCGCTTTCGCGCAGCAATGCCTCGGCCGCGACGATGCCGAGGGTGGAGATGGCGCCGGAGGCGACGGACGGATCGGTCGCATCGGCCTCGATCAGGATCGTCGGGTGATCGCCGCGTTCCACCCGGCGGCCGAAATCGGAAGGAACCGTAACGACGAAGGCGACATCGCCCTTCGTGATCAGGGCTTCCGCCTCGGCGGCAGAGGCGGCGGGATGGGTGAAGCGGTAATAACCGGTCAGTTCCAGCGCCGAGACCATGGCGCGGGTATAGCGGTCCTGCGTGGGCGCGACGAGTGCGGCGGGCAGTCCCTTCGGGTCGGAGTTGATTGCGAAGCCGAAGAGGATGAGCTGGATCAGCGGGATGCCCAGCATCATCGCGAAGGTGATGCGGTCGCGGCGCATCTGGATCAGTTCCTTGGCGAGAAGCGCGGCGAGGCGGCGAAGCGAGAAGAAGCGGCTCATCCCATATTGTCCTTCGCTCCGCCCATGAGCTGGATGAACACATCCTCAAGGCTGGTCTCGGCCGGGTGCATGGTCGTCCCGGTCTCTGCCGCCACCCGCTCCACCGATTGCCTGAGTGCCGCGCCGTCGCGGCCGACGACATGCAACGTCGCGCCGAAAGGGGCGATCTGGTCGACGCCCGCCGCGCCCTCCAGCCGCCGTGCGGCCGCAGTCAGGTCATCGCCCTCCAGGATCACGGTCGTCAGCCCGGCATTGCGGACCACTTCGGCCACGGTGCCCTTGGCCACGAGCTTGCCGTAAGAGATATAGTTGATCCGGTGGCAGCGCTCGGCCTCGTCCATGTAGTGGGTGGAGACGAGCACGGTCAGACCCTCCGCCGCCAGCCGGTGGATCTCGTCCCAGAACTCGCGCCGCGCCTTGGGGTCGACCCCGGCGGTGGGCTCATCCAGCATCAGCAGTTTCGGCGCGTGCATGATGCAGGCGGCGAGCGCGAGGCGCTGCTTCCAGCCGCCCGAGAGCGACCCGGCCAGTTGATGCCGCCGCGCGGTCAGGCCGAGATCGGCCAGCGTGTCGGAGACATGTCTGCGCGCGGGCCGAAGACCGTAAAGACCCGCGACGAAGTTCAGGTTCTCCTCGATCGTCAGGTCTTCGTAGAAGGAAAAGCGCTGGGTCATGTAGCCGACCTCACGCTTGATCGCGCGGCCCGCGCGGCGGATGTCGTGGCCAAGGACGCGGCCTTCGCCCGCATCCGGGGTGAGAAGCCCGCACATGAGGCGGATCGTCGTCGTCTTGCCCGACCCGTTGGGGCCGAGGAATCCCGCGATCTCACCCTTCCGGACGGTCAGCGAGACGTCACCCACCACCGCCCGTCCGCCGTAACGCTTGGTCAGGCCCCGGACCTCGATGGCGGGTTCGGCGTTCATCCCGCTTCCCCGGACAGGTCGACATCGACGATCTGGCCGGGTTTCAGCCCGTCGGGCGCGTCGGGCCGCGCCTCGATCAGGTAGACGAGCTTTTGCCGGTTCTCGAGCGAGTAGATGACCGGGGGCGTGAATTCGGGCGCGTCGGCGACATAGGTCACCGTGGCCGTGTGCCCGTCGCCGCAGCCGTCGCAATGGACGCTGAGGGAGGAACCGGGGGCGATGGTGGCGATTGCCGTTGCGGGTACATAGAGCCGGAGTTTCACCGCGCCATCGGGCAGGATCGACAGGACCGGCGCCGCAGGTCCGGCCAGTTCGCCGGGCGTGCGGATCACGTCATGGACCCGGCCCGGGGCAGGGGCGGTCAGGCGGCGCTGGCCAAGGTTCCAGTCCGCACGGGCGCGGGCGGCTTTCGCGCCGTCCACCGCAGCTTCGGCCGCCGCGATCTCCTGCGCGCGGGCGGGAAGGCGGGCGACTGCAAGGTTGGCCTCGGCCTCGGCCACCCGGGCGCGGGCGACCGTGGCGGCGGTTGCCGCGTCGTCGGCCTGTGTTGCCGTCGCAGCCCCCCGTTTGGCGAGGCTCTGCAAGCGTTCGGCGGCGCGGTCGGCCTCATCGGCCTGCGCGCGGGCCGAGGCGAGCGTGGCCTCGATCACCCGGATTTCCTCCGGACGACGTCCCTCGCGCAGGTTAGCAAGCTGGCTTTCGGCCTGGGCCAGCGCCGCTGTCGCCTCGGACAGGGCAATCTCGGCGTCGCGGCGTTCCATCGCGACGAGCAGGTCCCCCGCCGCCACCCGGTCCCCGCGTGCCACGGCGAGGGTTTCGATCTGGGCGGTGGCGACCGGGGCGATCAGCACATATTCGCCCTCCACATAGCCGGTCGCGAAGGGCGGTGGCGGCGAACAGGCGGAAAACAGGGCCGAGAGGATCGGGACGGCACAGATGACGCTCATGACAGACGCTCCCGTTCAAG
>JBNKFC010000186.1:0-4626 GCA_050289105.1 Paracoccaceae bacterium
CTGCCGGACGGTTATGACAGCTATCTCGGCGAACGCGGCGTGATGCTATCGGGCGGGCAGAAACAACGCATCGCCATCGCCCGCGCGATCCTGCGCGACGCACCCGTCCTCCTCCTCGACGAGGCGACCTCGGCGCTCGACGCTGAAAGCGAACGCGCCGTGCAGCACGCGGTCGAGGCGCTTGCCAAGGGTCGCACGACGCTGATCGTCGCGCACCGGCTTGCCACGGTGAAGAAGGCCGACCGCATCGTCGTCTTCGACCAGGGCCGCATCGTCGCAACCGGCACGCATGACAAGCTGGTGGCGGAGGACGGCCTTTACGCCCGCCTCGCGCGGCTTCAGTTCACCGAAGGCATGGCGGCGGAATAGCGCCCGGCGTACCCTTCTTCTGTTCCAAAATACCTCCCCGCAGAGCGGCCCGAGCCGTCTTCGTGGCAACGAAGGCGGCGAGTGGAAAGGCTTGCGCGCGGATTTCCGCGCGCTCCGCCGGATTACCCTCCGGGAGGGGCTGACCTTCGATCAACCCCGGGTCCCCGCTGTTGCCATTCGCACCGCAAGCCCGAATAGTGAGACCGCCGCGGCGGCCTGTCGGCCGACGCGGCAGAGTGAAACCTGTCAACGAGTGGAGGCGATCATGGGCGTTTGGAGTTTCGTGAAAGGCGCGGGGAAGAAGCTGTTCGGGGGTGGCGCTGCCGAGGCGGCCGAAGTTCCCGAAGCGGCGCTGCAGAAGGAAATCAAGGATCTCGGCCTCGACGCCAGCGGCCTCGATATCAAGGTCGAGGGCGACAAGGTGAAGGTCTCCGGCAAGGCCGTCAGCCCCGAAATGAAGGAAAAGGTCATTCTTGCGGTCGGCAATGTCGACGGCGTGGCGGAGGTCGAGACCTCGCACGACGAGGACACGAAGGGCGCGGTCTTCCATACAGTGGTCAAGGGCGACACGCTTTCGGCCATCGCCAAGAAGACACTCGGAAATGCCAACCGCTACCCCGAGATCTTCGAGGCCAACAAACCGATGCTGACCCATCCCGACAAGATCTATCCCGGCCAGGTGCTGCGCATCCCGCCGAAATGATCCGCGTGCCGGCCTCCGCAAGCGGGCGGGGGCCGGCCCGTCTGACGTGGCGTTCCTTCCGCCCGGACCCCGTGTCACTCTTGCTCTGACGCTGCTTTCCGCCCATCCTTCCTTCAACGAAAGGCTCGGGGGAGCGGGCCAGGGGAGGAGTATCCATGGGGAAGTTTTCCGGCATTGCCGATCGCAATGCGATCGAAAGGGAAATGCCGTATGAAAAGCGCGACCTGCCGGTCACGCTGTACCAGTTCCTGAGCCGCACCCGCGCCGCCCACGGCGACCGCAATGCGATCAGCTTTCAGCTTCTTTCCGATCCCGGCTCCAAGGCCGAAACGTTGACCTGGAGCGGGCTTCTCGGCCGCGTCACGCAGGCCGCGAACCTGTTTCGCAGCCTCGGCATCGGCGAAACCGACGTCGTCGCCTATCTCCTGCCGAATTCGATCGAAACCGCAGCGACACTCCTTGGCGGCGCGGTTGCGGGTATCGTCAATCCGATCAACCCGCTTCTGGAACCGGACCAGATCGCATCGATCCTGCGCGAGACGAATGCCAAGGTCCTCGTCACGCTGAAGGCCTTCCCGAAGACCGACGTGCCGCAGAAAGCCGCCGCCGCGCTGAAGCTCGCGCCGAACGTGAAGACCGTCCTCGAGGTCGATCTCAACCGCTACCTTTCCCCGCCGAAATCGTGGATTGTGCCGCTGGTCCGGCCGAAGAACTTGGTGGAGCACGGAGCCACGGTCAGGAATTTCAACGCCGAATGCGCCCGGATGCCAGCCGATCGCCTGACTTTCGCGGACAGCAAGGGCGACCGGGTCGCGGCCTTCTTCCACACCGGCGGCACGACCGGCATGCCCAAGGTCGCGCAGCACAAGTATTCCGGCATGATCTACAACGGCTGGCTCGGCGGACGGCTGCTGTTCGACGAGACGGATGTGCTGATTTGCCCCTTGCCGCTCTTCCACGTCTTCGCTGCCTATCCGGTGCTGATGTCGGTGATCGCCTCGGGCGCGCACATGGTGATGCCGACGCCGGCGGGATATCGGGGGGACGGCGTTTTCGACAATTTCTGGAAGTTGATCGAGCGCTGGAAGGTCACCTTCCTGATCACCGTGCCCACGGCCATCGCCGCGCTGATGCAGCGCCCCGTCGATGCCGATGTCTCCTCGCTCAAGATCGCGCTGTCGGGCTCCGCGCCTCTGCCGCTGGAGCTTTACAGCCGTTTCGAGAAAGCGACCGGCGTTCAGATTTCCGAAGGCTACGGGCTGACCGAAGCGACCTGCCTTGTCTCCTGCAACCCGGTCGATGGGCTGAAGAAGGTCGGCTCCGTCGGCGTTCCTTTGCCCTATACCGAGGTCCGCATCCTTCATGCCGACAATGGCGGCGGCATCACCAAGGAATGCGGCACGGACGAGGTGGGCGAGATCTGCATCGCCAATCCTGGCGTGTTCCTGGGCTCGACCTATACCGAGACCGCGAAGAACGTGGGCCTCTTCGCCGGCGACCGCTATCTCAGGACCGGCGATCTCGGCCGTATCGACCCGGACGGCTATCTCTGGATTACCGGCCGGGCGAAGGACCTGATCATCCGCGGCGGCCATAATATCGACCCGGCCGAGATCGAGGAGGCGCTGATGGGCCATCCCGCCATCGCCTTTGTCGGCGCGATTGGCCAACCCGATGCCTTCGCGGGAGAACTGCCCTGTGCCTATGTCGAATTGGTGGGCGGTGCCGAGGTCACGACCGAGGACCTCATGAACTTCGCCCGCGAGCACATCCAGGAACGGGCCGCGGTGCCGAAATACATCGAGATCCTTCCCGAACTTCCGAAGACGGCGGTGGGCAAGATCTTCAAGCCCGACCTCAGGAAGCGCGCGATCCAGCGGATCTATGACGCCGCGCTCGCCGATGCGGGGTTCGCCGCCCGTGTCCGCGACGTTACCGAGGACAAGAAGCGCGGCCTCGTCGCCCGGCTGGAGCGGACCGGCACGGTGGACGAGGAGGCGCTGAGGCACAAGCTCGGCGAATTCACCCGGCCCTGGGACTGGGCCGAGTGACGCGGGTGGATTAAGTCACATCGACAGGCGCGCCGGCAAGCGCCAGACTTGGCGGCGAATGACCGGAGCGCCCGAATGCCCGTGCCCTACAGCTACCTTGCCGACCCCGCGGTGCCGGACTTCGACGACGCGGCCCCTGTGGCCTTCATGGACGGCGACTGCGCGCTTTGCGCCTTCGGGGCGCGGATGATCGACCGGCTCGACCGGAGGGGCGATATCCGCATCTGCCCGGTCTCGACGCCACTCGGGCAGGCGATGCTGGCCCACTACGGGCTCCGGCCCGAGGATCCCGAAAGCTAGCTCTACCTAGAAGACGGACGTGTCTGGCGCGATTTCGATGCGATGGCGCGCGTTGGGGTGCGGTCGGGCGGTTGGGGGCGGCTTCTCAGCTTCCTGCTCATGATCCCGCGCCCGGTGCGGGACTGGCTCTATGCCCGGATCGCCCGCAACCGCTACGCGCTGTTCGGCAGGACCGATCTCTGTGCGCTGGCCTCGCCCCGTCTTCGCGCGCGGCTCATGTCATGAGGGTCGCGATCCTCGGTGGAACCGGGGTCTTCGGCAGCCGGCTCGCGGAGCTTCTCATCCGCGACGGGCACGATGTGCTGATCGCCGCACGCGACTTGCGGCGGGCCTCCGCATTGGCCGGACGGCTCGGCGCCCGTGCGGTCCAGGTTGACCTTAAGGGTGACCTCGCGCCGCTCTGGGCGGCGGAGCCGGAAGCGGTGGTGGATGCCGCTGGCCCTTTCCACGCTTATGGCGCCGTCCCCTGGCGGCTTCCCCGCGCCTGCATCGCTCGGGGCATCGCTTATCTCGATCTCGCCGACGAGGTCGAATTCTGCGCCGGGATCGCGGCCCTCGACGCCGAGGCGAAGGCCGCCGGGGTCTTCGCGCTGTCGGGTGTGTCTTCGGTGCCCGCTCTGTCCTCGGCGGTGGTGTTGGCGCTCTCTGGCGATTTCGACGAGATCGAGGCAATCGACACCGCCATCCTGCCCGGTAACCGCGCCCCGCGTGGCCGCTCGGTCGTCGCGGCGATCCTCGCCCGCACCGGAACGCCGTTTCGCCTGTGGCAGGGGGGCGGCTGGGAGGCGCGGCGCGGCTGGAGCGACCCGCGACCCTACCGCCTCGCCCCCGGCCTCGTTCGGCGCGGCTACCTGATCGAGGTGCCGGATAACCGCCTCTTTCCGGACCGGTTCGCCGCCCGATCGGTGAGCTTCCGGGCAGGGCTGGAACTCGGCGTGATGAACGCCGGCCTCGCTGCCCTGTCTTGGCTCCGCGCCGCGACCGGAGTGGCGCCGGGACCGCGGACGGTCAGTTTTCTCCGGGCGCTCGCGCTCCTCCTCTGGCCGTTCGGCTCGGCGCGGGGCGGCATGGTCGTCGCGGTCACGGGGCGGCGCGGCGGCCGGCTGGAACGGGCGGAATGGCGGCTTCTGGCGGAAGCGGGGGAGGGACCGTTCGTCCCCGCCGTCGCCGCGCGCGCGATCCTGCGCGCCACCGACCGGAGAT
>JBNKFC010000187.1:0-1524 GCA_050289105.1 Paracoccaceae bacterium
CGTGCCGATGATCACGCTCGCCACCGCGCATCCGGCGAAATTCCCTGATGCGGTCGAAAAAGCCACGGGTCAGCGCCCGGGCCTGCCCGAACGCATGGGTGATCTTTTCTCCCGCCCCGAACGTGTTACATCTGTGCCGAACGATCTGGCAGCCCTTGAGGCGCTGGTCCATGAAAGGCGGAAGACTTGACGATCAGACTGACGACCCTGCCGAACGGGTTGCGTATCGCGACCGAACGGATGCCCGGGCTTGCCTCGGCCTCCATCGGCATCTGGCTGACGGCGGGCGGGCGGCATGAGCGGCTGGAACAGAACGGCATCGCGCATTTCCTTGAACATATGGCGTTCAAGGGCACGGCCCGGCGCACAGCGCTTCAGATCGCCGAGGAAATCGAGGATGTCGGCGGCTATATCAACGCCTATACAAGCCGCGAGATGACCGCCTATTACGCCCGTGTGCTGGAGGCCGATGTGCCGCTGGCTTTGGACGTCATCTCCGACATCGTGCTGAACCCGGTCTTTGACGAGAAAGAGATCGAGACCGAGCGTCATGTGATCCTGCAGGAGATCGGGCAGGCGCTCGATACGCCTGACGACATCATCTTCGACTGGCTGCAGGAAGCAGCCTTTCCGGATCAGGCCTTGGGCCGCACGATCCTTGGCCCCGCCGAGCGGGTGTCGAGCTTCGGGCGAAGCGATCTGACGGGCTTTGTCGGCGAACATTACGGACCGGACCAGATGATCCTCTCGGCTGCCGGTGCCGTCGATCACGACGCCATCGTGAAAGCGGCCGAGGTGATCTTTGGCGGTCTGAAACCCGTCGGCGCACGCCCCCTTCAGCGCGCGGCATGGGCTGGGGGCGAACGTCGCGAGGTCAAGGATCTGGAACAGGTCCATTTCGCGATGGGCTTCGAGGCGCCTTCCGTCACCGACGCCGATTTCTTCACCGGACAAGTCTATGCGACGGCGCTCGGCGGCGGCATGTCCTCGCGCCTTTTCCAGAAAATCCGCGAGGAGCGGGGGCTGTGTTATTCGATCTATGCGCAGGCCGGGGCCTATGAGGATACCGGCATGATCACGATCTATGCCGGCACCTCGGCCGAGGAGATCGGCGATCTCTGCACGCTGACGATGGACGAACTGAAGCGCGCGGCTGAGGATATGAGCGAGGCGGAACTTGCCCGCGCACGGGCGCAGATGAAGGCGGGGCTTCTGATGGGCCTCGAAAGCCCGTCGGCGCGCGCCGAGCGCATGGCCCGGCATCTGGCGATCTGGGGCCGGGTGCAGGACGTGGCCGAGACGGCGGCCGAGATCGACGCCGTCACCCGTGCGGGCATCCGCACCTTTGCCGGTGGACTTTCAGGCCGGGCCCAGACGGCGCTGGCGCTTTACGGGCCGGTCGAACGCGCGCCCTCGCTTGGGTCCTTGCGCGACAGGCTCGCGGCCTGATGCTGCTCAGACGGCGCCGTGTCCGGATTGAGACCGAGCGCATGACGCTGCGCCTGCCGCAGCACGGTGACTATC
>JBNKFC010000188.1:0-1728 GCA_050289105.1 Paracoccaceae bacterium
CTCAGCGCTCGCGATCCCGGTCCTGGACCCGCGCATCCCTGTCGATGCGCGCCACCACCGCCTCTTCGATGTCGGCGCTGCGCTCGGAGATATAGGCACGGCTGTAACCTTCGGCGCGGAGCCGTTTTACCTCTGCCTGAATCCCCTGCAGGATTGCGGCTTCCTTCGGATCGTTTTGCGTGTCGCGATTCCGTTCCGTTTCGCTCCGAGACACCCCGGGTTCTTCATGCGCGGCGCTGACCGCTACGATCGCCCGCGCGATCTGTCGGCGTTCCGCAGGATCGGCGAAGTCGCTGGCCAGTCGGTCGGTTTTCCCTTGGGCAAGGTCCGCTATCACCCCCTCGCCGTATCGCGCTTTCATGTCCTCGGCGAAGGCGCGTGCTGAGGCATCTGTGTCAAACGCCACCTTGCCATGCTCAGCCTCGATCTTCGTCATCGCGGTAAGGGTCTGCCGCAGGCGCTCGCCCGGGGCTTCAACCTCGACCCCACGCGCCTCGGCGATGAGATGGGCCGCCTTGTCATAGAAGCGGTCCACGAGCCGTGCGGCCTGGCTACGCTCCGCCGGATCGTCGAAGTCCATCCCGCGCGCTATCGCGGTGGCCTTCACATCGGCCCTGATCCAGTCGCGCTCTTCAAGGGCATTGGTCGCCCCGCGCGACGGGCGCTCTTGCAGATCCTCGGCCCGGAGGCCGATGCTGCCTGCCTCGCTTGCAAGACTCTTCATCAGCGTATCGCGGTCTTCGCGGCTGATCGGCGTCGCCTCGGCGCCGTGCCTGACCTCATCCGTTTTGACGGCGGTGCGGTAGAGGTCCGTCTTTGGCGGCTGGCTGGCGAGTTCCGCACCGCGTTCATCGCCGAGAAGCTTCAGCGCCTCCGTTGCGATCCGGGTAAAACCGGGCCTGAGTTCGGCCTGATCGGCCGGGCTCAGGCGGCCCATCTTGTCGCTGACCTCGCTCATCCAGGAGGTCACCTCGTTGCGCATGTCCGATCGGGTTGGTGTTGTGGTGGGCTCTGCCATTTCGGTCTCAATGTTGGGGAGGGGTGGGTTATCCGCGTCAGGTTCAATCGCCGCCCGGCACGAAGATTTCGACTATGCCGCGCCGATCGCTCTGGCGGCCCATCTGCACGATCACGTCGATGGAATTGGCGAGGTAGCGGATGACGTCCTCGAAGCCGAGCCGCGTGCCGGTGGCGAGGACGAGGAGGGCGAGGCGTTCGAGCGCCTTGCGGGCTGTTTCGGCATGGATCGTGGTGAAGCTGCCAGCATGGCCGGTATTGATCGCGTCGAGGAAGGTCACGGCCTCGCTGCCCCTGAGTTCGCCGAGAATGATCCGGTCGGGGCGGAGCCGCAGCGCGGCTTGCAGGAGCGCATCGGCACTGCGGGCCGAGCCCGGATCGCGCGAGGCGATGAGGCTCACGACATTCGGGAGCCTGGGCAGCAATTCGGCGGCGTCTTCGATGGTGACGATGCGTTCGGCGGGATCGACGAGCGAGAGAAGCCGCCGCCCGAGTTCGGTCTTGCCGGTCGAAGTGCCGCCCGAGACGATGACATTCATATGTTCGGCGACGATCAGTTCAAGGAAACGTTCCACATCGCCATCGCCGGCATCGTTCAAAAGCCCCGCGAAGCGCTGCCGGCGCTCCTCTTCCAGCGAGGTCCGCACGTCGCGCAGGAATTTGAACCGGCGAAGCGGGACCTGGCCGTCGCGGTTGCGGAAGATACGGAAG
>JBNKFC010000189.1:0-7601 GCA_050289105.1 Paracoccaceae bacterium
GCGACGCGCTTTTCGACAAGACCGTATCGAACATGCAAGAAGTGATGGCGCGCCACGGCAAGGTCGCTTTGATTACAGACGCGCGGGGCGCGCGCGAGGCAGGCGAAGGCACCTGGACGGTCCTGACGATGCCCGACATCCCGGGCCTTCTGGCGCCGATCCTCTATGCGCTGCCGGCGCAACTCCTGGCCTATCACGCCGCTGTCGCCAAGGGCACTGACGTCGACCAGCCGCGCAACCTCGCCAAGTCGGTCACGGTCGAATGACGCCCGAGGCGGCGCTTGCCCAGCTTCGCGCCCTCTCGGACCCCGAGCGCGCGGCCGGGGCCGCCGCCTACCACAAGGCCGACCGCCCCTATCTCGGCATCCCGGTGCCGGAGATCACGGCACTTGCCCGCGACTGGCGCGACGCGCTCGACGTCCCCGGTCGCGTGGCTCTCGCCGATGCGCTCTGGCAGACCGACATCCACGATGCCCGCATCGCCGCGGCGAAGCTCCTGACCCAGGCGCGGATCAAGGACGACGAGGCGGTTTGGCGTCTTATCGCGTCCTGGGTGCCGCAGTTCGATGCCTGGGCCATCGCCGATCATGCCTGCGATGCAGGTGAAAGACGGCTGATCGCCGACCCGTCGCGCCTTGACGAGGTCGAAACATGGACCACTTCGCCCCATATGTGGACCCGCCGCGCCGCGCTCGTCATCACGCTGCCCTGGACCAAGCAGAACCACCCGACGCCGCAGGACCTCGCCATCCGCGACCGGGTGCTCGGCTGGGCCGCCCGCTACGTGGACGACCGCGACTGGTTCATCCAGAAGGCCATCGCCTGGTGGCTGCGCGACCTTTCGAAACACGATCCCGAGCGCACCCGCGCCTTCCTCGAAACCCACGGTGCACGGCTCAAATCCTTCGCCCGCAAGGAAGCCGGCAAATACCTCTGACCTTCTTCTGTTCTGAAATACTCCGGGGTCCGGGGCAGCACCCCGGGGTTCACCGTCCGCGCAGTTCCCGCCGCATGATCTTCCCCGTCGCGGTCATCGGCAGGCTCTGGCGCCGCTCGATCATTCGAGGTGCGACATGCGGGCTGATCCGCGCCTTCACCCGTTCGATCAGCGCCGCCTCCAGCCCCTCCCAAGCGGCCCCTTCCCGCAGCACGACGAAGGCCTTGACCACCTCGCCCCTTGTCGCGTCAGGCACCCCCACGCAGGCCGCCATCACCACATCCGGGTGCCCGGTCAGGCAGTTCTCGATCTCGGACGGGCCGATCCGGTAGCCGGCGGAGGAGATGATGTCGTCGTCGCGGGCGACATAGGTGAAATACCCCTCCGCATCGCAGGTGCCGAGGTCGCCGGTCCGCAGCCAGTCCCCCACGAATTTTGCCGCCGTTGCCTCGGGCTTGCCGAGATATTCCAGGAACATGACCGGATGGCCGCGTCTCACCGCGATCTCGCCGATCTCTCCGGTCGCGGCCGGTTGCCCGGCCGCGTCGATGATCGCCGCCTCCGCCCCCGGAACCGCGCGGCCCATCGTGCCAGGCCGGGTCGGGAAAACCCCTTCGGCCGAACAGATCACGAGGTTGCATTCCGTCTGACCGTAGATCTCGTTGATCGGCGCGCCGAGCGCCCGGCGCCCCCATTCCAGCATCTCCGCCCCGAGGCTCTCGCCGCCCGAGGACACTGCCCGGACTGCAAGACCGTCCGGCACCGCTGCACCGCGCATCAGCTTCAATGCCGTGGGCGGCAGGAACAGGTTCGTCGCCCTCCGGTCGCGGATCAGGCGGAACGCCTCGTCGGGGTCGAACTTGCGCATCCGGCGCGCGATCAGCGGCACGCCGTAGAAAAGGCAGGGCATCGCCATATCCATGAGGCCGCCGATCCAGGCCCAGTCGGCGGGGGTCCACCCGACCGCACCCGGCTTCGGGAAGAAGCCTTGCGACAATTCCACGTTCGGCAGGTGTCCCAGGAGAAAACGATGCGCGTGGAGCACGCCTTTCGGCGCCCCGGTCGTACCGGACGTGTAGATGAGCACCGCAGGATCGTCCGCCGCCGTCTCGACCGGCGCCAACACATCCGAGGCGGCGGCGATCTCGTCCCAGAGAAAACGCACGGGGGCCGGTGCGGGATCGATCGAATAGACCTCCGCCAGATCCGGCAGGTCGGCCCGGATCGAGGTGAGCTTTTCCAGGCTCGCCCCATCCGTCACCACAATCCGCGCCTTCGCATCCGCGAGCCGGTAAGCCAGCGCGTCCGGCCCGAAGAGCGTGAAGAGCGGCAGCACGACCGTGCCGAGCTTCATCGCTGCGAAATGCGCGATCAGGACGGCAGGCCCCTGCGGGAGAAGAACGGCAACCGTGTCGCCACGGCGAAGGCCGCGCGCACGAAAGGCGTTGGCGAGCCGGTCGGAGGCCGATTTCAGTTCGCCGTAGCTCCAATGGCGCAGGCCGCCGGCTTTGTTGACGTCGATAAGGGCGAGCTTGCCGGGTTCAGCGCGCGCCCAACTGTCGCAGCAGGCCGAGGAGATGTTGAAGCGCTCAGGAATTTGCCAGCGAAACCCGGTGCGGAGCGCCTCCCACGAGCGCCCGTCGAAAAGCAACGCACGGCTCATGCAGCTACCATTCCGGGTCGATCAGGGTTGGACTTCGGCGAAGGGCGGTTGTGCATGACTGCGACGATAGTCCGCCGTTCGGACACCTTCAACGCCCAGCTTTCTCCTTGCCGCGCCGGGCGGGCGGGCCTAAATTCCAGAAATGGCTCCGCTCATAGACCCTTTCGCCCGGCCGATTTCCTATTTGCGCGTTTCGGTGACGGATCGCTGCGATTTCCGGTGCACCTATTGCATGGCGGAACATATGCAGTTCCTGCCCAAGAAGGACCTGCTGACGCTGGAAGAGCTCGACCGGCTCTGCTCCACCTTCATCCGGCTTGGCGTCGAGAAGCTGCGCGTGACCGGCGGAGAGCCGTTGGTGCGTCGCGATATCCTCACCTTCTTCCGCGCCATGTCGCGCCACCTCGACACCGGCGCGCTGAAAGAGCTGACCCTGACCACCAACGGCTCGCAGCTTGCACGGTTCGCCTCCGATCTCGCGGCCCTCGGCATCCGCCGGGTCAACGTCTCGCTCGACACGCTCGATGCGGCGAAGTTCCAGGCGATCACCCGCTGGGGACGGCTGCCGCAGGTGATGGAGGGGATCGCCGCCGCCAAATCGGCCGGGCTGAAGGTCAAGATCAACACCGTCGCCCTCAAGGGCTTCAACGAGGACGAGCTTTTCGCGCTGCTCGACTGGTGCGCCGGAGAGGGGCACGACCTCACCTTCATCGAGGTGATGCCGATGGGCGAGATGGGCGACGAGCTGCGACTCGACCAGTACTGGCCGCTGAAGGACCTCCGCGCGCGGCTGGCCGAACGCTTCACGCTCACCGACCTTGCCGAACGCAGCGGTGGACCCGCGCGGTATGTGCGGATCGAGGAGACCGGGCAGAAGATCGGCTTCATCACGCCGCTCACCCACAATTTCTGTGAAAGCTGCAACCGGGTTCGGGTGACCTGTACGGGCGAGCTGTTCATGTGCCTCGGGCAGGAGGACAATGCCGACCTGCGCGCGCCGTTGCGCTCGTCGCCCGATGACGCGGCCCTGGAAACCGCGATCCGCGCCGCGATCTCGCGCAAGCCGAAGGGCCACGATTTCGACTATTCCCGCCAGAAGGTTGCGGGCCAGATGACCCGGCACATGAGCCATACCGGCGGCTGAGGTAAGATGGGTTGAAACCCACCTTACGCCCGGCCCCGCGGTCACTCCGACCGCCGCCGCAGCCATTCCCCCGGCGTCATTCCCTCGACCTCGCGGAAGACCCGGATCAGGTGCGACACGTCGCAGAAACCGGTTTCCGCCGCGATCTCGGTCACCGACCTTTCGCCCCGCTCCAGAAGCGCGCGGGCCTGTTCGAGCCGCACCCGCCGGCCGGCCTCCGCCGGGGTGATCCCGAGCGCCGCTGCGAAATGCCGCTCAAGCTTCCTGCGTCCGACGCCGAGCTGCGCGGCCAGACGCGCGATAGAGAGCGGCGTCTCCGGAAACTGCTGCATGACCAGCAGCGCCCGCTTCACCAGCGGATCCGCCGCGGTCAGCCCGATCGGCAGACCCGGCTGGGGTCGCTCTGCCGCCTGGGCTTCGTCGACGATCATGATCGACAGGCTCTTCCTTGCCGCCGCGCGACCGACATGCCGATCGACAAGATAAGCCGCGAGATGGGCGGTCGACGCGCCGCCGGAACAGGTCAGCCGGTCGCGATCGACGACGAAGATCTGGTCGGTCACCGGGATCATGTCGGCGAACTCCGACAAGAAATCGTCACGGTGGAACCAGCTCACGCAGCATCGATAGCCCTGCATCAACCCGGCCCGGTGCAGGATGAACGCCCCAGTGCAAAGTCCGATGAGCGGCACCTTCACCGCCGCGGCCCGGTGCAGGAAGGCGATGCCTTCGGGCGACAACTGCTGCGTCCCGCTGATCAGCCCGCCTACGACCGCGATGTAGTCGAAGCGCCGCGGATCGCCCAGCCGCTCGTCAGGCGTCAAACTCAGCCCGCAACTGCTCTCCACCGGCTCCAACGTCGGCGAGATGACCTTCCAGGAACACAGGATTGGCCGCGACCTGTCACCCTCGTCCGCGGCGAGCCGCAGCACGTCGACGAAATTCGCCAGCGCCGCGAGGGTGAAGCGGCGGGCGGGGACGATGCCGATGCGCAGGCGTGGGGTGGCGGACATGGCGGCCTTCCGGGCACGTGACGCGATTGTAACGCCAATATGACGCAAGGGTCCAACCCATGTGGGCCAAAATCGACAAGAGTCCGGTCCCATTGCGACACCGTCCGGGTTCCGGGCGCGATGCTGACACGAGGTTACGCCGCCATGTCCCACCAAAGTCCGATCCGTGCGCTGCACAAGGTCACCCGGCCGTCGTCGCTGCCGGCGAGCGACACGGCACGGTTCACCTTTCTCCTGCTCGACGGTTTCACCCATCTGGCGCTCGCCTCCGCGCTGGAGCCAATGCGGGTGGCGAATGCCGCGCTCGGCCGGTCGGCCTATACATGGCGCATCGTCTCGGCGAGTGGCGCGCCGGTGAGTTGCTCGAACGGGCTGACGGTTCTGGTGGACGAGGCATATGCGCCCCTCTCGCGGGGGGAGACGCTGATCGTGGTCGGCGGCCCTGCAACGGCCCAGCGCGCCGACCCGTGGCTGAGCACGGCGCTTCGCCGGGAAGCGGCGCATGGCGTCCGGCTCGGCGCGCTCTGCCTCGGTGTCTACGCGCTTGCGCGGGCCGGGCTTCTGGATGGTGAGGACTGCGCCGTGCACTGGAGCCTCGTCGAGGGGTTTGCCGAAGCGTTTCCTGACGCCCGCATCACACGCGGCGCCTTCGTCGTCGGCAAGCGTCTTACCTCTGCGGGGGGCGCGGTCGCGGCCGACCTGATGCTTCATGTCATCGCCGAAGCACATGGGCCCGACCTCGCGGCGCGGGTCGCCGACCAGATGGTCTGCAACGGGGTCCGCAGCCCGCGCTCTCAGCAAAAGGTCTCGGTCCAGTCGCGCTACGGCATGCGCAATCCCCGGCTCGTCCGGGTGCTGACGTCCATGGAGGCCAACCTTGAAACGCCACTGACGGCACAGGAAATCGCCGACATCGCGGCAATGTCGGTGCGCCAGACCGAACGGCTCTTCGCGCGTTATCTGAAGACGACACCGATGGCCTTCTACATGAAGATGCGGCTGGAAAAGGCGCACCGTCTCTTGTCGCAGACCGAGATGTCGGTGACCGAAGTCGCGATCGCCTGCGGGTATCAATCGAGTTCGCATTTCACCAAGAGTTTTCGCGCGACCTACGGCGTGACGCCGCGCGCAATGCGGGTGGTCGCGGGCTGAGGCCCGGGTCAGGCTGGCAATCGCCGCGTCCCCGTCGCATGCTGCTTCCCGGGGGGTATGCGATGGACGATCTGACTCGGTTTCGCGCCGCGCAGGAGACAACTTACGACACCGCGTTGCGCGAACTGAGAGCGGGGCGAAAGACCAGCCACTGGATGTGGTTCATCTTTCCCCAGCTTCGCGGACTTGGCCGTTCGGCGACGGCACGGCTTTACGGCATTGCCGACAGGAATGAGGCGCGCGCCTATCTCGCCGATCCGATCCTCGGTCTGCGTCTCATCGCCTGTGCGAACGCGCTTCTGTCCCATCCCGACGGCAGCGCCGAAGACATCCTCGGCCCCATCGACGCGATGAAGCTGCGATCGTCGGCGACGCTGTTCCGCGAGGTCGCCGGCCCGGACACGGCGAGGCTGATGCAGGCGCTGCTCGACCGGTTCCACTTGGGCCGGCCCTGCCCGCTGACCCTGGCGCTCTTGCGGGGCGGGTCGGACGGCCCCGTTCAGTAGCGGTAGACGCCAAAGCCGAGATCAATGCTGACGTCGTTTTTGTCGCCTTTCGGCGGCGCGATCCCGGTCAAACGGCAGATCGCCTGCGCACGGCGAAGGTCGTCGTTCTTCTTCCTCGTCGTAAAGAAACTGAGGTCCGTCAGGATCACGCCACCATTCAAGCCCACCTTGCCCTTTCGCATCATGCTGCGCGCAAACTGCATGGTGCCCGGATCGAGGAACTTGCCGACGCCGCAGACCGCGAGCTGGCCCTCGATCACCTTCAGGTCGATTAGGAATTCGTAGGCTCTGCCGATCCCGCTATCGATCGCTATGTTGCCTTCGTGGAAATACTCGTCGACGGGGATTTCGACGTCCTTTGCCGTCGCGGCCCCGACGCCCGCAATGATGCACAGACCCATGGCCGCGGCAGCACGCTTTACAGAAAAAACCATTTCACCCCCAACTCTGGTCAGCACACGTTTTAAGAGTGTAGCGCCACACTCACGCCAGCGGAAGGCGTGTCGAAATGCTCACTCGAAGATTCACCGTTTCCCAACGCCGGAAGATCCGCCGCCACGGACCGGCCCCAACGTCACGACGCCCGGTAGCGCTCCACGAAGCGGGCAAGGATGCGCTCGGGCTCCGTGACATCCGCCGCGCGGCAAAGGGCGATGAGGCCATCGGCTTCCTCGGGGCGGAAATAGCCCTTGTTGCGATAGATGCGGATGCGCGTCTCGAAACCGGCCGCGTCGGCCTCCGGGTGGAACTGGGTGGCGTAGACGTTCCGACCGACGCGGATCATCTGATACGGGCACGCGCCGGACGACAGAAGATGCACGGCCCCCTCCGGCAGGTCCTGCACCGCCTCCTTGTGGCCGACGAAGGCGTCGAAGGCGGCGGGGAGGTCCGCAAGCAGCGGATCGTTCCGTCCCGCCTCCGTCACTTCGCAGCGCGTCGTGCCGACCGGCTCACCCCAGCGCGCCTTCGAGACCTGTGCGCCGAGGTAATGGGCGAGAACCCCGATCCCGTAGCAGCAACCGAGGAACGGCACATCGCGCGCGACGATCCCGGGCATCAGGCCGAGGATCGCCGCCTCGATCCGCGCCTCGGTCGGGTCCTTCGTCTCCGGCGGGTCCGAGACGCAGCCGGGGCCGCCGCCGACGATGACGCCTGAATAGTCGGCAAGGTCGAGACCCTCGGGCAG
>JBNKFC010000190.1:0-1777 GCA_050289105.1 Paracoccaceae bacterium
TGACCCGGCGCGCCGTCAGCCGTGCGGTCGGAGAAAAGCTCATCGAACGCATCCGCTGGTGGGAGGACTACACCGCGCGCAACGAAGGCGAGATGGACAACAACCCCTCGCCCGGCAACAAGCGCGGCGGGCTGACGACGATCCTTGAAAAATCGCTCGGCGCCGTTGCCAAGGGCGGCACCGCGCCGCTGGCCGGTGTCTACAAGTTCGCCGAACCGATCGACACGAAGGGCTTCGTCTACATGGACAGCCCCGGCTACGATCCGTGCTCGGTCACCGGGCAGATCGCCTCCGGCGCCAATCTCATCGCCTTCACCACCGGGCGCGGCTCGGTCTCGGGCTACAAGCCGGTGCCGTGCTACAAGCTCGCCACGAATTCCGAGATGTATGCGCGGATGTCCGAGGACATGGACATCAATTGCGGCGACATCGTCAGTGAGGGGGTGAGCGTCGAGGAAAAGGGCCGGCAGATCTTCGAAGATCTGATCCGCGTCGCCTCAGGCGAAAGGACGAAGAGCGAGGCACTTGGCTTCGGCGGTGCGGAATTCGTGCCCTGGCAGATTGGCGCGGTGATGTGACGGGATGGCAATCCGTCTGACCGCGTAGGTATGCCTTAGCGGCGGCGGCAGGAGGAACGTCTGATCAGAAGCCGAGAAGCCGCGCGCCTGCTACGGTGACGGCACCTGCGACCCCCATGACAATGCCAAACGCCGTGGCGGTGGCGAGGAGCCCCGCCGCGACCCAGAGCCCGTCGCGCGCAGTGAAGCCGAGCGACAGGAGGATGATCGAGATCGCCGGCATCGTGTTGCCGAAAGGCACGGGCAGGGTGATCATGAGGCCGAGGAAGAGAACGATCGCCCCGTAGGCGCGGTCGAGCAACGCCTGTCCCCACGGCCACCCGCGCGGGTGGGCGAGCCTCTCGATCCGGTGGAGCCACGGCAGCGCCAGATCGATCGTGCGCCGAAGCTTCGCGCGGTCGAAGCTTTTCGCCCGGAGCCTGGCCGGCAGCCAGAGCGAGCGCGCGCCGATCAGAAGGCTGAGCCCGAGGAAGACCAGCGGCAGGCCGAGAACGGTCGAGGAGCCGGGAATGATCGTGAAGACGTTGATCAGCCCCATCAGCAGGATCAGCGGCGCCAGCCCGCGCGAGGAGAGGTGATCGACAAGCTCGCCGACGGTGATCCTTTCGGCCTCACCCGCAGCGGCCTCGACCAAGACCACCGAAAGTGGTCTCGGTTCAGGATCGCGGAAGGGGCCGTGGATGGTGAGCCCGTCGCGGTCGGGCGGCAGAACGGGGAGGTTCATGAGGAATGGCCCAAGCGGGCAAGGGGAGGCATGGTCGTTCCGAGACCGGGGAGGCGTCGGGGCCGGGCGCGGCCGGAACGGCGTGGCGCGGCGGATCGGGCCGGTCGTGGGTCAGATGTGAGCGCGCCCCGGCGCGGGGTCAAGACGGGGTGCCGGCGGGCGAGCGGAAAACCTCCGATCGTCCGCCGCGTTCCGCTCAGCTCTTCACTGTCGAGGGCGCGCCGCCTTCGAACCAGTTCGGCTTGGCGTAGTCGCAGGGCGCCTCCTGCATTTCCAGATGCAGCCGCGCGCCGTCATAGGGATGGGCGCGTGCGAGGTCCTCGTCGAACTCGATGCCGAGGCCAGGGGCGTCGGGGACGATGACATACCCGTCCTCCCACCGGATCGAGTTCTTGATGAGCCTGAGGTGGAAGGCGCCGCCGGTCTCGATCGTCTCGACCATCAGGAGGTTGGGGATCGAGGCGCCAAGATGGAT
>JBNKFC010000191.1:0-7091 GCA_050289105.1 Paracoccaceae bacterium
CGGATGAGGCTGTCCATCGCGTAGGCGCAGCGGTCCTGATCGCCGTCGCGGACCCAGATGTTGAGGTCGACCTTGCGGCCGGACATCGTGGTGAAGGTGTCGGGGACGGCTTTCAGATCGCCCGCGACGAGAGCGAAGAGATAGGCGGGCTTCGGCCAGGGATCGGTCCATTCGGCCCAGCCGTCGCCCTGGCCGGTCGGGTTGCCGTTCGACAGGAGGACGGGCATGTCGGACTCGATCCGCACCTTGAAGGGCGCCATCACGTCGGGCCGGTCGGGGTAGAAGGTGATCTTGCGGAAGCCTTCCGCCTCGCACTGGGTGCAGTAGATGCCGCCCGACATGTAGAGCCCTTCGAGCGCGGTGTTGGCCTCGGGGTCGATCTCAACCTCCGCCTCCCACAGGAACGCGCCATTCGGGATCTGGTCGGCCGAGAGGGTCAGTCCGGTCTCGTCCACCACCGGGCGGACGGGCTCGCCGTCGATCTTCGCCGAGATGAGCTTCAGCTTCTCGCCGTCAAGACATAGATCGTTACGGCCGGGGCGGGCGGGGTTGGGCGCGAAGGCGATCCGGGCAAGGACGCGCGTCGCTTTCGGCGCGAGACGGAAGGTCAGCGAGACGTCCGCGATCGCGAACGGGTAGGGGGCGTAGTCGGCAAGCAGCGTCGGCTGCGGTGCGGCGTCCTTCATCGGGCACTCCGGATGGTTTCGGAGGGGACGTTAGGCCGTCCGCACCGGCACCGCAACCGGGCTGGGATCAGGCCGCGCCGATATGCGCCGCGAGCTTGCCGAGCGTCTGGAGCCCAAGCTCGGCCGCGCCGAAGCCCTTCGCGGTCTCGTATTCCTCGGCCGTTATGAAGGTCATGGAGAGCGTGACCTTGGTGCGCCCGCCGAGATCCTCGAACCGCGCCGAGGCGTCGGCATGTTTCGGCCCGTTCTCCCCCCAGAGCAGCGTGTAGTCGATCCGCTCCATCGGCCGGTGGCGGATGTTAAGGTGATGGTTGGGATAGACCGTCCCGTCCGGCCCGATCATGTCAAAGACCCATTCACCGCCGTCGCGAAGGTCGATGCGGGTCGTGCGGCAGGAAAAGCCGTCGGGTCCCCACCATTGCGGCAGCGCCTTGGGGTCGGTCCAGGCCGCCCAAACGGCCGTGAGCGGTGCGGCGATGACCCGTTCGAGCACCATCGTGCGGTTGTCGGTATCGATCATTTCATCAGCCCCTGTGCGTATTCCTCAAGTTGCGTCACCACCGTGCCCCAGCCGTCGTAAAAACCCATGGCCTTGTGCGCTTCGGCCGTCTCGGTGGAGCGGTGTCGGGCGATGGCGGTGTATTTCGTGCGTCCGTCTCCGGCATCCTCGAAAAGCACAATGGCGGTCATGAAGGGATCTGGCGTGGGCTTCCAGCCTTCGGTGTAGCCATCGGTGAAGACGAGCTTCTCGTTCTCGATCACCTCCAGATAGACGCCGTTATTCTGCATCTCCTTGCCGTCGACGTCGAACGTCGTCTCGAAGACCCCGCCGACGCGCGGGTCGAGCCGGCAATGGGTCACGCGATGGGGCCGGGGGACGAAGAAATGCGGCAGGTGCTTCTCCTGCGTCCAGCACTGGAAGAGGAGGTCTTTCGGCGCGTTCACGGTGCGTTCGAGAACGAGGTCGAGGGACGGATCAAGGTTCATCACGGGTATCCTGCATGAGGGTCTGAACATAGGCGTCGAGGCGGTCGAGGCGTCCTTCCCAAAGCGCGCGCTGCTCGTCGAGCCAGGAGCGTACCGGCGTGAAGGCGCCGGGGACGAGGGTGACGGTGCGGACGCGGCCATCCTTCGTGGTCTCGACAAGGCCGGAGGCTTCGAGCTTGCGAATGTGCGCGAGGAAGGAGGGCAGCGCCATGTCGAAGGGAGAGGCGAGCTCGGTCACGGTGGCCGGACCGCGCGCCAGCCGTTCCAGGATCGCGCGGCGGGTCGGATCGCCGAGCGCCTGGAAGAGGGTGTCGAGTTGGCCTGGGGAGAGGTTCATCTCGGTCCTTATAGTTAGTTTGAATCCTAACTATCTCGCCGGGCCGAGTCGCGCAAGAACATTTAGCCTTTCTCCTAACTGTTGTGTTGGCCGCCCAGAACGATGGGAAAAGCGCGGTTGCGACATTGCCGGACGAATTCGGCTCCTGTAGGTCTTGCGGCAGGGCATACCACCGCATGCAAAGAAGGGTTTGGAATGACGCGAGTTGATCGGAACGGGCTCCGGGTGGCCGGAGAACTGGCAAGCTTCATCGAGGAGGCCGCGCTGCCCGGGACGGGCGTGACGCCGGAGGCGTTCTGGGCGGGGCTTTCCGGAATCGTCTCCGACCTCACGCCGAAGAACCGGGCGCTTCTGGATAAGCGCGAGGCATTGCAGCAGAAGATCGACGCCTGGCACGTCGCGCGCCGGGACCAGCCGCACGATCACGAGGCATATAAAGCCTTCCTGCAGGAGATCGGCTATCTGCTGCCCGAGGGACCGGCGTTCCAGATCGACACTGCGCATGTCGATCCCGAGATCGCATCGGTCCCGGGGCCGCAGCTTGTCGTGCCCGTCACCAATGCGCGCTATGCGCTCAACGCCGCTAACGCCCGCTGGGGCAGCCTCTACGATTGCCTCTACGGCACCGACGCGATGGGCAGCGCCCCGCCGAAGGGCGGATACGAGCGCGGGCGCGGCGCGCGTGTCGTCGCGCGGGCGCGGGTCTTTCTGGACGAAGCCTTCCCGATCGAGGGCGCGAGCCACGCCGACGTGCGGCGCTACTACGTCAAGGAAGGGGTCCTTCTGATCGACGACATGCCCTTGGTGCATCCCGCGAAATTCGTCGGCTACCGTGGCAACCCGAAGGCGCCGGACTCCGTGCTTCTCGTCAATCACGGGCTGCATGTGGAGTTGGTCTTCGATCGCGCGCATTTCATCGGCGCCCGCGACCAGGCTTGCCTGGCCGACGTGCAGATGGAAAGCGCCGTCTCGGCCATCATGGATTGCGAGGATTCCGTCGCCTGCGTCGATGCCGAGGACAAGGTTCAGGCCTATTCCAACTGGCTCGGCCTGATGAAGGGCGATCTGGCGGACCGCTTCGAGAAGGGCGGCAAGATGATGGAGCGGCGGCTGCACCCCGACCGGATCTACACCGCGCCCGACGGATCGGAGATTACCGTGAAGGGACGGGCGCTGATGCTTGTGCGCAATGTCGGCCACCTGATGACCAATCCCGCCATCGTCGACGACAAGGGCAGCGAGGTCTTCGAAGGGCTCATGGACGCGATGGTCACGACGCTCATCGCGATGCACGATCTGAAGAAGACCGGCGGGGCACGGAATTCCGTCGAAGGCTCGGTCTACGTCGTGAAGCCGAAGATGCACGGGCCGGAAGAGGTCGCCTTCGCCGACGAGATCTTCACCCGCGTCGAGGCGGCCTTGGGCCTGCCGCGCTACACGGTAAAGCTCGGAATCATGGACGAGGAGCGGCGGACCTCGGTCAACCTCAAGGAATGCATCCGGGCGGCGAAGCATCGGGTGGCGTTCATCAATACCGGCTTCCTCGACCGGACCGGGGACGAGATCCATACCTCGATGGAGGCCGGTCCCTTCAGCCGCAAGGACTTCATCAAGCGCAAGGCCTGGATCGGCGCCTACGAGAACCAGAATGTCGATATCGGTCTGGAATGCGGGCTCTCGGGCAAGGCGCAGATCGGCAAGGGCATGTGGGCGATGCCCGACATGATGGCGGCGATGCTGGAGCAGAAGATCGAGCACCCGAAGGCCGGCGCCAACTGCGCCTGGGTGCCGTCGCCGACGGCGGCGACGCTCCACGCGCTCCACTATCACAAGATCGACGTCTTCGCGGTCCAAAAGCGCCTCGCGGCGGGCGGGCGGCGGGCCTATGTCGATACGGTTCTGGACATTCCGCTCGCGGCTTACCGCAAGTGGACCGGACCGCAGGTGATGCGCGAGGTCGAGAACAACTGTCAGGGCATCCTCGGCTATGTCGTGCGCTGGATCGATCAGGGGGTCGGCTGTTCCAAGGTGCCGGACGTCAATGATGTCGGCCTGATGGAAGACCGCGCGACCTGCCGGATCAGCGCCCAGCACGTCGCGAACTGGCTCCATCACGGCGTCGTCAGCCGCGATCAGGTGATGGAGGCGCTCCGGAAGATGGCCGTGGTGGTGGACCGGCAGAATGCCGAGGATCCGCTCTACCGCCCGATGGCGCCGGATTTCCAGGGCATCGCCTTTCAGGCGGCCTGCGATCTCATCTTCCTCGGGCGGGAGCAGCCGTCGGGCTATACCGAGCCGATCCTGCACAAGCGCCGGGCCGAGGTGAAGGCCGCGGGCTGAGGGCGACACGACGACGCCCAAAGGTCGGGTGGGTTACGGCCCACCTTGCGTGACCTCGCCACGATCTGCTGAAATTCCGGGCATCGTCGCCCGGTCCGGGATCATGCGTTGGAGCAGACCCGCCTGTGCGTCGGCAGGGCTTTTCCTTCACCGGGCGGCGGCATATTCTCGTACTCGGGGGAAGCAAGGACGGAGCGCGCATGTCTCGGCCCATTGTCGGCATCATCGGCAATATGAACCTGATCAACGACGAATATCCGGTCCATGCTGGCGGCACGATGAATTCGGCGGCGGTTGCACAGGTTGCGGGGTGCATGCCGCTTCTGATCCCGACCGATCCGCGTCTCGTTAGCGTCGAGGAGCTTCTGGAGGCCTGCGACGGGTTCCTCCTGACCGGCGGCCGGCCCAATGTCCACCCCGAGGAATACGGCGAGGAGCCGACCGACGCCCATGGCGCCTTCGACCGCTGTCGCGACGCCATCACCTTGCCGCTTGTGCGCGCCTGCGTCGAGCGCGGCCAGCCGTTCTTCGGCATCTGCCGCGGCTTTCAGGAGGTGAACGTGGCGCTCGGCGGCACGCTTTACCCCGAGATCCGCGACCTGCCGGGGCGGATGAACCACCGGATGCCGCCCGACGGCACGCTGGAAGAGAAGTTCGCGCTCCGCCATTCGGTTCGGTTCAGCGAGGGTGGCGTCTTCAGCCGGCTGTTCGGGGCGAGCGAGGTCATGACCAACACGCTCCACGGGCAGGGGATCAAGACGCCGGGCAAGCGGATCGTGGTCGACGGCTGGGCGCCCGACGGCACGCCGGAGGCGCTCTATGTCGAGGGGGCGGCGGGCTTCACGCTGTCGGTGCAGTGGCATCCGGAGTGGAACGCGGCCGGCGACCCCGTGTCCCGCCCGCTCTTCGAGGCGTTCGGAGAGGCGGTCCGCGACTGGGCGGAATGTCCCGCCAAACGGGCGCGCCTTAAATCCGCGTAACGCCCGTCTGACCTTTTGGGGGCATTTTCATCCCCCGATATCCGCAGCTTCTTTTCGTCCACCCGCGTTGGCGGCCGGAAGCATGCAGGCGCATCCGGCGATGCCGACTTGGCGCCCGGCGGCGCGGACCGAGACCCGCCGGGACGGACGGGCCCTGCGCCCGCTCAACGCGGCAAGGGGCGAATCGGGGATACTTTCCGCACCCAAGCGATGGAAAGGAGTCCGGCCATGAAGATCCTCATTCTCTATGCCTCGACCGAAGGGCAGACGCGCAAGATCGTCCGGCATTGCGCCGACCGGCTGGTCGATGCTGGCCATCTGGTCGAGATCCTCGCCGCAGGGGATGCGGAGGCGTTCGACCCCGCGCGGTTCGGCGCGGTGATCGTCGCGGGCTCGGTCCATGCGGGCCGGTATCAGTCGGACCTGGTGCAAACCGTCAAGGCTGCCGCGGCGGGCTTGGCGTCGCTGCCAACGCTGTTTCTCTCCGTCTCGCTCGCGGCGGCGGGTGACAACAAGGGCGATTGGGCCGAGATTGAGGCCTGCGTCGCGCGCTTCCGCGAGGCGACCGGCTGGACACCGGGACGGGTCGAGCATGTCGCCGGAGCGTTCCGTTTCACCGAGTACGACTTCTTCAAGTCCTGGGCGATGCGCTGGATCGCGTCCAGCAAGGGCGTGACCGTCGATCCTCACACCGATACCGAATACACGGACTGGGACGCCCTTGACCGGCTGATGGCCGATTGGGCGCCGGCCGGAACAGCGGCCTGAACATCAGGCCCCCGTGGCCTACGCGCGTCTCTGGCGCACCGAAGTCTCGGCCGCCGCGGAGGCCACGGCATCGCGCAGCAGCGCGGCCTCATGCGCCTTAAGGCAGCGTCGAGCCGTGGGGCCATAGGCCTTCAGGTCACTGGCCACCGCCGCCGGCAGCCGCGCGAGGATCTCTATCCGTGCCTTCCTATCGAACGCGGCGAGCCCCTCTTTCCCGGGGTAGAGGCTCTCGGTGGCCGCGCCTGCGGCAAAGACGATTTCGTGTTCGTCGAAGAGAAGGTGGAAATACTCGACCTCGCCGCCGGGAAGGGGGCGGACGGTGTCGCCGTTGACCAGATGCTTCGCGGCGACCAGCACTTCGAGATCGCCGAAATGCAGTTCGGCCTGCCAACCCGAGACAAGCACCCGGTGCAAGGGCGATACGATGAGCGTGTCGTCGTTGCCAAGGCAGCCGCGCTTGATCGCGATCGGCGCATTCGCCCCGACCGCCGCGACCGTCCGCGATCCGACCCATCGCAATGTCTGGGCCCCGTGATCGAGCGTGATGACCCGGTCGCCCTCGCAGAGGTCCTCGACGGGGACCTCGCCGCGCGTCGTGGCGATCGGCGTGCCGCGCGCGAAGCAGGGAATGCCCATCGCGTGGAGTTCGGGCGCGCTGTCGACCTCGCCGGCGAGAACCCCGACGAGCGTGACGCTTTCGCCGCCCGGAAAGGTCAGGACCGCGTCGCCCGTCCCGTCGCCATTGGTATCGGTGACGGTGACATCCCAGGCATTGACCGGGTTGCCCTCGGCATCGGTCAGATCGGTGACGTCGAGCAGGTCGTGCCCGGTAAAGGTGCCGTCGCCATTCGCCGATGGCGCGACGAAGTCATAGACCAGGTCGCTTCCGCCGCACGGATTGAGATCGACCGTGTCGGCCACGCCGTCGCCGCTGCCGAGATGGATTTCGTCGCTACCTGCGCCGCCGCCGATCGTGTCGGCGCCGGAGCCGCC
>JBNKFC010000192.1:0-5769 GCA_050289105.1 Paracoccaceae bacterium
TGAATTTCGGTTGTACGGACATGGTTGCCCCCTTGGCTGAGTCTTCACGACTGTCGAAGGCTACCATGACACGAGCGTGACGTTAGACGCTGATTCGCATCAGCGCCAGAACTGCGGTGAGTCCGCCCTGAATAAATCATCCTTGGGTTGTGCAGTCGGGAGGGAATCCGGGCGTTGTTGACGCATTTGCAACCCTTGCGATCCCGTGCCACATCTGGCGCAGCAGGAGGACGGGATGCGGCTGGCGGAAACGGTGACATTCGGAGGGTCCGGGCTCGACCGCGCGGCGGAGTTGCGGGGCCGGCCGGACCGGATCGCCGCCCTGATCGGGCATGGCTCGGCGCGCGTTCTGCCGGTCTGGCGCGGCAAGCCGCTCCTGGCCGGAGCGGCGGCGGGCTGGGTTGCGCCGGGCCATCCTGTCCTGGCCGATGCCGTTGCGGACCCAGTCTTCCTTGGTCTCGATGACGGCGCGGCCCGGTTTGCCGCGGATATTTCGGGCTGGGTACCGGACGAGGGCGAGACACCACAGGCGGGGATCTTCTTCGACCCGACCGAGCAACGCCATCCGGCGCTGCCGGAGGATCACCGTTTCGCCGAACTGCGGGGCGTCATGGCGACGCTTTCGGCGCGGGATGCGGAGCTTGTGGCGACCGCGAAGGCGCTTCTCGCCTGGCATCGCAGTCACCGATTCTGTTCGGCCTGCGGCGCGCCGAGCGAGGTCGCCGAAGCCGGCTGGCAGCGCCGCTGCCCCGCCTGCGGCACCTCGCATTTCCCGCGCACCGATCCCGTGGTGATCATGCTCGTCACCCGTGGCAACCGCGCCCTTCTCGGCCGCTCGCCGGGCTGGCCCGACGGCATGTATTCCTGCCTCGCTGGGTTCATGGAGCCGGGGGAGACGCTCGAAGCCGCGGTTCGCCGCGAGGTGGCGGAGGAAACGGGCGTTCAGGTCGGGCGGGTGCGCTATCTGGCGAGCCAGCCCTGGCCCTATCCCTCCTCCCTTATGATCGGCTGCGCCGGTGAGGCCGAGACCGAGGCGATCACGCTCGATCCGGCGGAACTGGAGGACGCGCTCTGGGTCAGCCGCGACGAGACGGCGGAGATCCTGGCCGGTCGCCACCCGAAGATTCGGCGCCCCCGCGCCGGTGCGATCGCCGGTTTCCTTCTGACCAACTGGGTTGCGGACCGGCTCGATTAACGCCAAAAGTCGGGTAGGGATGGAGCGAGGGTTTCAGGGGTGAAGTTCTCCACGCGGGAAGATATCGAGGCACCGGCCGAAGTAGTCTTCGACGCGATGTCGGATTTCGCCGCGTTCGAGCGGAGTGCGATGCGGCGCGGCGCCGAGGTGTCCCGGGTGGACCGGGTTGCCGACTTGGGCGTCGGGCTGACCTGGAGCTTGCGGTTTCCAGTGCGCGGCAAGATGCGGCGGGCGGTCTGCGAGCTGGAACAGTACGATCCGCCGAACGGCATGCGCTGTCGCCTGGAAAGCAGCGGTTTCGACGGCCTTCTGACCCTCGGCCTGGTCGCGCTCTCGCGAAGTCGCACCCGCCTTGGCGTTCAGCTTGAGGTCAAGCCTCTTACGTTGAAAGCGCGGCTTCTGCTGCAATCGGTGCGGCTCAACCGGGCGAGCTACGAGCGCCGGTTCGAGGGGCGGGTTCAGAAATTCGCGTCCGATCTGGAGCTTAGGCATCTCAAGCGGAGAATGCCCTAGCCGCCGGACTCAACGCCGGCTGGGATCGGCGGGATAGACCCCGAGAAGCGACATCGACGAGGTGAAATAGTCGAGTTCCTCAAGCGCGCGGCGCACATTGGCGTCGTCGGGGTGGCCTTCGATGTCCGCGTAGAACTGGGTGGCCGAGAAGGACCCGTCCACCATGTAGCTTTCGAGCTTGGTCATGTTGACGCCATTCGTCGCGAATCCGCCCATCGCCTTGTAGAGCGCGGCCGGGATGTTGCGGACGCGGAAGACGAAGGTCGTCATCATGCCCGCTTCGCCGCGCCGCTTCAGGTTCGGTTCGCGCGACATGACGAGAAAGCGCGTGGTGTTGTGGGCGCGGTCCTCGATCTTCCGCGCCAGCACGTCGAGACCGTAGATCTCGCCGGAAAGCTCCGACGCGAGGGCGGCAAGCTTCGGGTCGCCGAGTTCGGCCACATGCCGGGCGGAACCCGCTGTGTCGGCGCCGGTGACCGGCTTGATCGCGTGCTTGCTCAGGAACCCCCGGCACTGGCCGAGGAGCACCGTATGGCTCATCGCCCGCTCGACCTCGTCGAGCCGCGTCCCCGGAACGGCAAGAAGCGCGATGTGAACCCTCACGAAGGTCTCGGCGATGATGTGCAGTCCGGATTCGGGCAGGAGGTGGTGGATATCGGCGACCCGGCCGTAGGTCGAGTTCTCGACCGGCAGCATCGCGAGGTCGGCGTCGCCCCTTCGCACCGCCTCGATCGTGTCCTCGAAGGTGGCACAGGGCAGCGCCTCCATGTCGGGATGCGCCTGCCGGCAGGCCTGATGCGAATAGGCTCCGGGCTCTCCCTGAAAGGCAATCCGACCGGTCATGAGGGTGGCTCCTTGGCGTCAGCCCGTAGGCCGGGCGTTTCGTCGCGCTAACTATACCTTGAAACCGGGCAGGGGAAGCGGGTAGATACGCCGCGAGGAATTGCCAGGGTAGAGGCGCGACATGTTCGACACGATGACGATAACGAAGGCCGGCGGCGCGCTGTGCGGGGCTTTCCTGATCTTCCTTCTGGGCAAGTGGGCGGCCGACTCGCTGTATCACACCGGCGCGGTGGCGCATGGCGGCGAAGAGGTGGCCCAAGCCTATACGATCGACACCGGCGCGACGGAAGCGGCGGCGCCGGCTGCGGATGCCGGTCCGGATTTCGCGACGCTGATGGCTTCGGCCGATCCGGCCGCGGGCGAAAAGGTCTTCGGCAAGTGCAAAGCCTGCCACAAGATCGACGGCACCAACGGCACTGGTCCGCATCTCGACGGCGTGGTCGGCCGCGCGGTCGCGTCGGTGGCGGACTTCGGCTATTCCGATGGCATGAAGGCCCATGGCGGCAACTGGGATCCCGAAGCGCTCAACGCCTTCCTGGATGACCCCAAGGGGGTGGTCGCGGGCACGAAGATGTCCTTCGCGGGCCTGAAGAAGCCCGAGGATCGCGCCAATATCATCGCCTATCTGCAGACGCTCGGCGGCTGATCGCAACCGGCATCGCATCATTCGGGGCCGTCCGTTCTGGGCGGCCCTTTTTCGTCGTCCGGACGGAATCTCACAAATTCGCAACTTGATGCCCGGCCCCGCGACGTTCTAGCCTCTTTGCGGCAGACACGGACGCGCCGCACGGTGCGCCATGGAGGAACGTATGGGCATGGAACGAATGGGCGGTGGCGTGGTGGCGGCAGGTATCGGACGCAAGCTGCGCAAGGGGATGGCGGTCGCCAGCCTGTCGGTCGCGCTGACGGTCGGCATGAGTGGGACGCTCCGGGCCCAGGATACGGTCATCACTGCGCATGGCATCTCCACCTTCGGCGATCTGAAATATCCGGCCGACTTCGCGCAACTCGACTACGTGAACTCGGACGCGCCGAAGGGCGGAGAGATCGCCGAATGGACGTCGGGCGGGTTCGATTCGATGAATCCCTACACCGTCAAGGGGCGCGCGGCCGCCCTGTCCACGATCATGCTCGAAAGCCTGATGGAAGGAACCGCCGACACGGTCGATGAGGCTTATTGCCTTCTCTGCGAGACAATCGAGTACCCCGAGGACCGATCCTGGGTGATCTTCAACCTGCGGCCCGAAGCGGTCTTCGCGGATGGCAGCCCGGTGACGGCCGACGATGTTCTCCTGTCCTACGAGACCCTGCGCGACAAGGGATTGTCGAGCTTCCGTGCCGTAATCGCCCAGCAGGTCGAGAGCGCCGAGGTGCTGGGGTCCAAGCAGATCAAGTTCACCTTCAAGGCGGATTTCCCCAAGCGCGACCTCATCCAGGCCGTGGGCGGCCTGCCGGTCTTCTCGAAGGCCGATTTCGAGGCGAAGAAGCGCGATCTGGAGGCGACGACGCTGGAGCCGTTCCTCGGGTCGGGCCCCTATCTCTACGACAGCATGGACGTCGGCACTCGCATCACCTACCGCCGTAACCCCGACTACTGGGGCAAGGACCTGCCGCTCAACCGCGGTCGCCACAACTTCGACCGCATCCGCATCGAGTATTTCGGCGACTACGACGCGGCTTTCGAAGGCTTCAAGGGCGGCGCCTACACGTTCCGGAACGAGGCCTCGTCGCTCATCTGGGCGACCCGCTACGACTTCCCGGCGGTCCAGAACGGCTGGGTCAAGAAGGCGGAGCTGCATGACGGCGACATCGCCAGCGGCCAGGCCTTCGTCATCAACCTGCGGCGCGAGAAGTTCCAGGATTCCCGCGTGCGCGAAGCGATCGGGCTGATGTTCAACTTCGAGTGGTCGAATGCCTCGCTCTTCTACGGGCTCTATGCCCGCATCAATTCCTTCTGGGAAAACAGCGAGATGGCGGCGACTGGCCTGCCGTCGGACGCGGAGAAGGCGCTTCTGGAGCCGTTGAAGGACCTGCTGCCCCCCGGCGTCCTCGATCAGGAGCCGGTCATGGCGCCGGTCTCGGGCGACCGCCAGCTCGACCGGGGGAACCTGCGCAAGGCCGCGGCGCTTCTCGACGAGGCGGGCTGGCCGGTCGGCAATGACGGCATCCGCCGCAACGACAAGGGCGAGACGCTGAAGGTCGAATTCCTCAACGACAGCCAGACCTTCGACCGGGTCTTCAACCCCTATGTCGAGAACCTCCGCGCCCTTGGCGTCGATGCGAGCATGAACCGTGTCGACGACGCGCAGATGACGAACCGCACCCGCAGCCACGACTTCGATATCCTCACCGGCCATCTCGGCGGCAGCCTGACGCCGGGATCGGAACTGCAACAGACCTTCGGGTCGAAATCCATCGACGATGTCTTCAACCTCATGGGCCTGCAGAGCGAGGCGGTGGACAAGCTGATCCCGGTGGTCGAGGCGGCGAAATCGCGCGAGGAGCTGACGACCGCCGTGCGCGCGCTCGACCGGGTCTTGCGCGCCTATCGCTTCTGGGTGCCGCAATGGTACAAGAACAAGCATACGGTCGCTTACTACGACATGTACGAGCATCCCGAGAACCTGCCGCCCTATGCGCTGGGCGAGCTGGACTTCTGGTGGTACAACGCCGACAAGGCCGCCGCACTCAAGGCGGCAGGCGCGCTGAACTGACGCGCCGCGAGGGGAAAGAGCAGACCGGCATATGGGCGCCTATATCTTGCGAAGACTCTTGTTGATGATCCCGACGCTGGTCGGGATCATGCTGATCAACTTCACGCTCACGCAATTCGTTCCCGGCGGGCCGATCGAGCAGATCCTCGCAAGGATCGAGGGCGAAGGCGACGTCTTCCGCAACATCGCAGGCGGCGGCGATGCGGGCCAGCAGCAGCAGGTGGGCGGTGACGAGCGCTATCTCGGCGCGCGCGGCCTGCCTCCCGAGTTCATCGCGGAGCTGGAAAAGCAGTTCGGTTTCGACAAGCCCGCGCCGCAGCGGTTCCTCGAAATGATGGGCAACTACCTGCGCTTCGATTTTGGCGAGAGCTATTTCCGCTCCATCTCGGTCGTCGATCTGGTGATCGAGAAGATGCCGGTCTCGATCACGCTGGGGCTCTGGTCGACGCTTCTGGCCTATTTCATCTCGATCCCCTTGGGCATCCGCAAGGCGGTCAGGGACGG
>JBNKFC010000193.1:0-2926 GCA_050289105.1 Paracoccaceae bacterium
TCTGCCGCGTTATTTCGCGCAGGTGTTTCGCATTGCGGGCGGATTGCAGAATGGCCGGCTGGATTTCGTTCTGAAGGACGGCCGCAGGTTCCGTGCCGAGGGAAAGGGGCCGGGGCCGGTCGGCGAAATCCATGTCGTGGACGACGATATCTTCGCGCGCCTGATCCGTGAAGGCGATCTGGGGTTTTGCGAGGCCTATCTGGAAGGCGGCTGGACGTCGCCCGATCTGCAATCGTTCATGGACCTCATCCATGCCGACAACGAGAGTGTTTACGACGGCTTTCCGGGCATGGTCTTCGTGCGCGCCTACGAGCGAATGCGCCACCTGCTCAGGTCGAACTCTCCCCGGCAGGCAAAACGCAACATTTCCTACCATTACGATCTCGGCAACGAGTTCTACGCGCTCTGGCTAGACCAGAGCATGACCTATTCCTCGGCGCTCTTTCGTACCGGGCAGGAAAGTCTGGAGGCGGCGCAGAGGGCGAAATACGCGGCCCTGGTCGACCAGATGGGGGTGGCACCAGGCGACCATGTCCTCGAGATCGGCTGCGGATGGGGCGGATTTGCGGAATATGCCGCGAAAGAGCGTGGCCTGAAAGTCACGGGCCTGACTATTTCGAAGGCCCAACTCGACTATGCCAGGGCCCGGATCGCGCGCGCCGGTCTTTCGGACCAGGTCGATCTGAAGCTTCAGGACTACCGCGATGAGCGCGGGTTCTACGACGGCATCGCCTCCATCGAGATGTTCGAGGCGGTGGGCGAGAAGTATTGGCCGGTCTATTTCGACACCCTGCGCGAGCGGCTGAAGCCTGGGCGGAATGCCACGCTTCAGATCATTACATTGCAGGAAAAACGCTTTGACATTTACAGGAAAGGCGTTGATTTCATTCAGAAATACATATTTCCGGGGGGGATGCTCCCGTCCCCTTCCGTACTGCGAAGCGAAATCCAGCGCGCCGGCCTCAATATCGTCGGCTCCTTCGAGTTCGGCGAAAGCTACAGCCAGACGCTCCGGCGCTGGCACGAGGTCTTCAACGATCGATGGGACGAGGTCGCCTCGCTCGGCTTCGACACCCGCTTCCGGCGGATGTGGAATTTCTATCTCACCTCTTGCGCTGGAGCCTTTCACGGCGGAAACTGTGACGTAACGCAGATCACGGTAACGAGGCCAGCAGTCTAGTGCCCACCGCAGCCAAGCTCTTCGCCGCCTTCGCTTTTGCGGTGCTGGCCTTTTTTACGGCTGAAGTGTTCAAGCCGCACATGCCCGAGGGAACGAAGTTCGGCTATTTCTCCTTCGTCTCCGCGCTGATCGGGCTCGTCGCCGGGTGGCGGGTCATGGGGCCCGAGGCGGGACGCGGCAACTGGCAGGCGGTGAATTCCGGGATAAAGACCTCTGCCGTGATGGTGGGGATGGCGCTGATCATCTTCTCGACCTACGAGATGCTCCTTCTTGCCTTCCGGCCTGCCTACAAGGGACCGATGGAGGCGATTGTCGGCATCTTCGAACTCGCGATCGACTTTTTACTGACGATGATTGCTTGGGACGTGATTGCCGTTCTGATCATCGGTGGCGCATTGGCGGGGCTTCTGTCGGAATGGGCGGCACGGCGCTGGAAATAGGCCGGTGAGCGATTTCTTCTTCTACGGCACCCTGTGTCACCCGCCGCTTCTGCGCGCGGTACTCGGACGCGAGGTGGATGCCGTCCCGGCGCGCTTGCCCGGATTTTCCGTCACTTGGGCTGAGGACACCGCCTTTCCGATGATCGAGAGCGGCGGCGCCGGGGCTGACGGGCTCTACGTTCCGGGCCTGACGAAGGCCGATGTCGCGCGGCTCGACTTCTACGAGGCGGGATTCGCGTTCGTTACCCGTGATGTGACGGTCGAGACCGCAAGAGGTGCCGCGACGGCCCGCGTGTATTTCCCGGAACCGGGACATTGGCGACCGGGCGCGCCGTGGCGGCTGTCGGACTGGGTGGCACAATGGGGCGAGGTCGCGGTCGCGACGGCTGGCGATTTCATGGGGCAGTTCGGCATCGTGCCAGCGGAGCGTCTGCGGGCGCGCTACGGCATGATGCTGATGCGGGGCGGCGCACGGGTCAGGGCCGCGCGGGAGATGCCCGCCTTCTCGCTGCGTCGGACGCCGGGCGAGGGCGACGTCGCAGAGACACGCGTTGCCCAAGTCTACGCGAACTATTTCGCGGTTGAGGAATACGACCTCAGGTTCCGCCGTTTCGACGGTACGATGAGCCGGGAGGTCAATCGCGGTGTCTTTCTCTGTGGCGATGCCTCGGTCGTGCTGCCCTACGATCCGGTTCGCGACCGGGTTCTCGTCATCGAGCAGTTTCGCATGGGTCCGCATGCGCGCGGCGATCTGCGACCGTGGCTGCTGGAGGCTCCGGCAGGGCGCGTAGACGGGGAGGAGACGCCTGAAACGGCCGCCCGGCGCGAGGCGGAGGAGGAGGCGGGACTCACGCTCTCCGCGTTGATCCCGGCGTCGAACTATTACCCGTCGCCCGCCGCGATGGGCGAATACCTCTATACGTATATCGGCATCGCCGATCTGCCGGGCGACGCGGCCGGTCTTGGCGGGCTGGCGACGGAGGCGGAGGATATCCGCGCCCACGTCATCCCCTTCGCGCGATTGATGGAACTGGTCGAGAGCGGTGAGGTCAATACCGCGCCGCTGATCATTCTCGCCTACTGGCTCGAGCGCAATCGGGCGCGGCTCCGGGCCGAGGCGGGAGTCGAAGCGAAGGGGTAGTCGGCCTGCTCACCATGCCGTGGGATGAACGTGCAGGGCTTGAGGTCGGGCCGCGCGCGTCCTAGGAAGGGGCAGGCGACAGGAGGACCGACATGCGTTTTTACAGCGATCTCGCGAATGCGGTCGGACAGACGCCGCTGATCCGCTTGCGCAAGGCAAGCGAGA
>JBNKFC010000194.1:0-7613 GCA_050289105.1 Paracoccaceae bacterium
CTCGACCCCGGCGAAACCGTGCACGGTCTCGACGGTCTGCAACAGCCGCAGGTCGGCCTCGCTGTGCACCGGCAAGCTCGCATGGCCGCATTCCGAGGCGGTGACGAGGCGTCCGCCCGGCACTTCATGCACAACGGCGGCGTTGAAGCCGGTGCCGACGCCGACGACAAGCTGCGGGCCGTACCGCCGCTCCGTGCCTTCCGGCGCGATCAGGGGCCGCAGGCAGTCCGGCGCGATATGGCCGAGCGCGTGGCCCTGCGCCTGAAGGTCATTCAGAACCGCGACCCGGCCGGTGCCGGTAGCTCCGGCGACCGCGGCCCGGTCGATGGTCCAGTCGAGATTGGTCAGGCGCGCGACACCGTCGTCAACCGGCCCCGCGACCGCGACGCAGGCGCCCGCGCAGGCCGGCGCGCCTGCTTCCGCCAGATAGGCTGCGAGAACCGGGCCAAGACCAGGATAGTGTGCATTGGCAAAACGCCGGATCGTCGAGCGGTCGACGCGATCCCCGCGCGCCAGAGCAACGCGGGTATTGGTGCCGCCGATATCAGCCACGAGCGATAAGGTTTCAGGCATAAGCTTTGTCACACCGCCGGGGCTTTGGCCAAGGATCTGGCAAAGGCGTGATAGGACGCTTTCGGGGTCCGCTTCAAGCTTGTGAAATCCACATGGACAAGGCTGAAGCGTTTTTTACAGCCGAAAGCCCATTCGAAGTTGTCGAGCAGCGACCAGTAGAAGTAGCCCTTCACATTCGCGCCCGCCGCAATGCCGCGCCGCGTCGCGTCGAAATGGGCGGCAATGAAGGCGATGCGGTCGTCGTCATGGATCGCACCGCCGTGCCGGGCGTCGGCGCGCGTGGCGTTGGCGCTCGCCGCCGGAAGATCCCAGTGACAGAGCGTCAGAAACGGGTGCAATCCGCCTCCAGCATTCCATCGACGAGCCTGTCGTATAAATCCAGACCCGCCGGGTTCACCGGCCCGACTCCCTCGGGCTGCACCCGCGCCCAGTTGACCGAGAACCGGTAGGCGTCAATAACGGCCCCCGCCAGAAGGTGGAGATCCTCCGCCCGGCAGTGGTAGTGATCGCAGGCACGGGCGCCGTCTTGGGCCCCCGCCAAGTTTCCGGGCGTTGCGGCGAACGTGTCCCAGTGACATGAGCCCGCATTGCCGAACCCCGACCCCTCGATTTGATAGGCCGAGGCGGCGGTTCCTAACAGGAATCCGTCGGGAAGGTCGCGGTGGCGGAACGGTGTCGGACGCCCTCAGTCATGGCCGTCGGGCCTAGCTGTCCGGCGCCGGGCCCGTCGATCGGCCGATGACCAGCGATGCCTCGAGAAGCCGCTCTTGCTGGCCTATTGCCGGATCTGCGATCCAGTCGAGCAACATCTGCGCCGCGAGACGCCCGGCCTCCCTCAGCGATGACCGCGTCGCGGTGAAGATCAGCACTTCGTCGCCATTGCGGAAATAGCTGAGGTCATCGTCATGGGTGACGACGGACACGTCGCGGCCGAGCTTCAGCCCGGCCTCCTCGATCGCCCGCCGCGCTCCGAGCGCGATCAGCAGCGACGATGTCAGGAAAGCCGTCGGCGAGGACGACGCCGAGAGCATCGCGAGCGCGGCTGAGCAGCCGTAGCTCTCCGTCATCTCCGCGCTGCGCATCAGGGCCGGGTCAGGGTCCAGCCCCCGCCCGCGCAAGCCGGACTCGAACCCGGCGCGGCGGCGGATGGCCAAATCCATGTTCTCGAGTCCGTTCAGAAGCGCGATGCGCCGATGTCCGAGATCGAGAAGGAGGTTCGTCGCCCGCTCGAAGGCATGGCGGTTGTTCACGTCAAGCCAGGAATAGGGCAGGGCGGTTCCGGTTGCTCGGCCATGAACCACGAAGGGCAGGCCGATCTCGTGCAGCTGTGGGATGCGCCAGTCGTTCTGATGCGGTCCGTGCACGATCACGCCATCGACGTTGCGTTTCGCCTTCATCTCGCGATGGGCGTGCTTCTCGTCGGCATCCGACACCACGGACAGGACCATGTCATAGCCGGCGTTCGAATAGGTCTCCCCCGCGCCGGCGATGAAGTCGGCAAAGATCGGATTGACGATCTCGTGCTTGGTGGAGATCGGGATGATGTGACCGACGGCCATCGCGCCCCCCGTTACCAGCGACTTGGCGCGGGTATTCGGCCTATAGTTGTGCTGGCGCGCCGCATCGCTGACCCGGCGGCGGGTCTTTTCGCTGACCTCCGGATAGCCGTTCAGCGCACGGCTGACCGTCGTCTGGGACAGGCCCAGATTCTCGGAGAGTTCCTTGAGGTTCATGCCGTCAGGTGGTCCGAAGCGCCTGCAATTTTGCGACGACCGTCCCGGTGTGGCGGGACGTCAACGACATCGGGGCTGCCGAATTAAATGCAATAAAAGCAAATATGTAAGAGCCAAATTTTAAGCCACTTCGGATTGACAGGGCGTTGCCTCGGCGGCAAGGTGCAGACCCAAAAGCGCTATTGAATCTATCAGGCACCATAAAACGCCGCGGGTATTTGAAGCCCGACTGGGAGGATCGCATGAACAGAACACGACACGCGAGCGCCGCGACGCTTGTTGTTCTTGCGGGGGCCGCAATGGCGCAGGACCTGAAATTCGCGCCCGGCGAAGACGCGCGCTTCAACTGGGGAAGCTACGATGAGTACGCTGTCAAATACAACCTAGACGGACAGTCGATCACGATCTTCGGGCCGTGGCGGGGCGAGGATCAGACGCTGGTCGAAAGCGTTCTCGCCTATTTCACCGCCGCCTCGGGCGTGAAGGTCAACTACTCGTCTTCGGAAAATTACGAACAGCAGATCGTCATCGACACGCAGGCCGGGTCGCCCCCGGACATCGCGATCCTGCCGCAGCCCGGACTGATCGGCGACCTCGCGGCGAAGGGGCTACTGACACCGCTTGGCGCGGGCACGGAGGACTGGCTCAAAAACAACTATGCCGCCGGCGAAAGCTGGGTCGAACTTGGCACCTACAAGGGCGCCGACGGGGCAGAGGCGCTTTACGCCTTGCCCTACAAGATCGACGTCAAATCGCTCGTCTGGTACGTGCCCGAGAATTTCGAAGATGCAGGCTACGAGGTTCCTCAGACGATGGAGGACCTCAAGGCGCTGACCGAGCAGATCGTCGCCGATGGCGGCACGCCTTGGTGCATCGGTCTCGGCTCGGGCGGTGCGACCGGCTGGCCCGCAACCGACTGGGTCGAGGACATGGTGCTCCGGACCGCGTCGCCGGATGTCTATGACAAGTGGGTCAGCAACGAGATTCCCTTCACCGATCCCGCCGTCATTGGCGCGATCGACGAATTTGGCTGGTTCGCCCGCAACGACGCCTTCGTCGATGGCGGGGCCGCCACGGTCGCCACGACGGACTTCCGCGACAGCCCCAAGGGCCTCTTCGCCTCGCCGCCGAAATGCTACATGCACCGCCAAGCCTCGTTCATCCCGTCCTTCTTCCCCGAGGGGACCGAACTCGGCCGCGATGCCGATTTCTTCTATTTCCCGGCCTATGCCGAGAAGGACCTCGGCAAGCCGGTGCTCGGCGCCGGAACACTTGCCATGATCACCAAGGATGGCGAGGGCGCGCGGGCGTTCATCGAGTTCCTGAAAACGCCGATCGCGCATGAGGTCTGGATGGCGCAATCCGGCTTCCTTACGCCATTCACGGCCGTGAACCCCGATGCCTACGCCAATGCCGCGCTGAAGAAGCAGGGCGAGATCCTGCTGAATGCCACCACCTTCCGCTTCGACGGGTCGGACCTCATGCCCGGCAAGATCGGCGCTGGTGCCTTCTGGAGCGGCATGGTCGACTATGCCGGCGGCAAGGATGCCGGCGCGGTCGCGGCGGCGATCCAGGCCGAGTGGGACGCGATCAAGTAAGGTCGCATCGGTCCGAGTGGACTGTCCGGAGGCGGTCCGCCGCCTCCGGGTCAGTCAGAGGGGAGGGGACATGGATCAGCTCTGGGCTGCGCTCTTCACGATTGTCGTCGGAATCGCCGGGGCAGGGCTCTACTTCTGGGGCTCGAACTGGCTTCTCGACCGGATCTTCCCGGCTCGTGCGGCCGACATGGCGAGGGCTTCGCGCAACATCGCCCGCGCCGCGTTGATCCGGCCCTGGCTTTTCGTCGGGCCGTCGCTTCTCGCGCTCTGCCTCTATCTCGTCTATCCGGTCTTGGCCTCGATCTGGCTCAGCTTTCATGACCGTGGCGGGCAGAATTTCGTCGGGCTTTCCAACTACAGGTGGCTGCTTGGCGATCCGGGCTTTCGCGAGTCGATGTTCAACAACTTACTGTGGCTTCTCGTGGTGCCCGCCGCCTCGACCTTTCTCGGGCTTCTGGCGGCGGCGCTGACCGACCGGATTTCCTGGGGGAACATCGCCAAGTCGCTGATCTTCATGCCGATGGCGATTTCCTTCGTCGGCGCGGCGGTGATCTGGAAGTTCGTCTACGACTATCGCGCCGAAGGGACCGACCAGATCGGGCTCCTGAATGCGGCCGTCGTGGCACTCGGGGGCGAGCCGCAGGCCTGGATCGCGCTTCCGTTCTGGAACAACTTCTTCCTGATGGTGATCCTGATCTGGATCCAGACCGGGTTCGCCATGGTGATCCTTTCGGCCGCCCTGCGCGGCATTCCGGAGGAAACGATCGAGGCCGCCGTGCTTGACGGCGCATCGGGCGTTCAGGTCTTCTTCCGGATCATGGTGCCGCAGATCTGGGGCACGATCGGTGTCGTCTGGACGACGATCACCATCACCGTCCTCAAGGTCTTCGACATCGTCCTCGCGATGACCAACGGGCAATGGAACAGTCAGGTGCTCGCCAACCTGATGTTCGACTGGATGTTCCGCGGCGGGGGGGATTTCGGACGCGGCGCCACCATTGCCATCGTCATCATGCTTCTGGTCGTGCCGATCATGGTCTGGAACATCCGCAACGCGCGGCGCGAGATGGAGGGACGCTGATGCTGGCGGGAACCAGATCGCCGCTGGCCTGGGCGGTTCACCTCTCGGTCGTCTTCTTCGTCCTTCTCTGGACACTTCCGACGGCCGGACTTCTGGTCTCGTCATTCCGCGACAAGGACCAAATGTCGGTATCGGGCTGGTGGACCGCACTTGCGACTTCCTCGCAGAACCTCGTCTTTCGGGCCCCGGCGGGGGATGGAGAGGAAGTCATCGGCGGGCGCTACGTGCTGACGGGCAATGTGCTCGACGGTGCGTCGGGCGAGGTCTCCGCCTTCGGCTTTTCCTCGCGCGACCCGGCCGCCTTCGCGCCCGGAGAGACGGCGCACCTGAAGGACGGCGTGACGCTGAGTGTTGCCAGCGATGGGGCCTTCGAGCTTTCGGGTCCGGAAAGCTTTGCCGATGGCCGGGGTCAGCGCATCTTCTACACCGCCGAGGTCCCACCGCGCTTCACGACCGAAAACTACAAAAACGTCCTGACCGCCGCAGGGCTTGGCCGGTCGTTCCTGAACTCGATGACCGTTGCGGTGCCGGCCACCGTGATCCCGATCCTGGTCGCGGCCTTCGCGGCCTATGCTCTGGCCTGGATGCCGTTTCCGGGCCGGTCGCTTCTGATTGCCGCCGTAGTCGGGCTTCTGGTCGTGCCGTTGCAGATGTCGCTGATCCCGCTCTTGAAGATCTACAACACTGTCGGGCAAGCCTTTGGGTTCGATCCCAAAAGCTATCTCGGCATCTGGCTGGCCCACACAGGTTTCGGCCTGCCGCTGGCGATCTACCTCTTGCGCAACTACATGGCCGGCCTGCCGCGCGAAGTCATGGAATCGGCCCGGGTCGACGGGGCGACGGATTTCCAGATCTTCACGAAGATCGTTTTGCCGCTGTCCTTCCCGGCACTGGCCAGCTTTGCCATCTTCCAGTTCCTCTGGACCTGGAACGACCTTCTTGTGGCGCTGGTCTTCCTTGGGCCGGAGGACGACAAGCTGGTGCTGACCGGCCGTCTGGTGAACCTACTGGGGAGCAGGGGCGGCGACTGGGAAATCCTCGCCGCCTCGGCCTTCGTGTCCATCGCGGTGCCGCTTCTGGTGTTCTTCTCGATGCAGAAATTCCTCGTGCGGGGCCTTCTCGCCGGATCCGTGAAAGGGGCCTGACGTGACCGCCATGAACCTGCCGAACGTTGCACAACTTGCAGGGGACTGCGACTGGTGGCGCGGCGCGGTGATCTACCAGATCTATCCGCGCAGCTTTCAGGACACCAACGCGGACGGGATCGGTGATCTCAAGGGCATCGCGCAACGCCTTGATCACGTTGCAGGATTGGGCGTTGACGCGATCTGGATCTCGCCCTTCTTCACCTCGCCGATGAAGGATTACGGCTACGATGTTTCGAATTATCGCGATGTCGATCCGATGTTCGGCACGCTTGCCGATTTCGACGCGCTGGTGGCGAGGGCGCATGAGCTTGGCCTGAGGGTCATGATCGATCTGGTTCTCAGCCACACCTCCGATCAGCATCCGTGGTTCCGCGAAAGCCGCAGGGACCGCACCAACCCGCGCGCTGACTGGTATGTCTGGGCGGACCCGAAGCCCGACGGCACGCCGCCGAACAACTGGCTGTCGATCTTCGGCGGCCCGGCTTGGCACTGGGAAGCGCGCCGGATGCAGTATTACCTGCACAATTTCCTGACCTCGCAGCCCGATCTCAATTTCCACTGCGACGCCGTGCAGGAGGAGCTTCTCGACACGGCGCGGTTCTGGCTCGACCGGGGCGTAGACGGGTTCCGGCTCGACACGATCAACTTCTACTTCGCCGACAAGAAGCTTCGCGACAATCCGGCCCTGCCGGCGGACCAGCGCAACGACACGATCGCACCGGCCGTCAATCCCTATAACTGGCAGGACCACATCTACTCGAAGAACCAGCCGGAAAACTTGGAGTTCCTGAGGAAACTTCGCGCGGTGATGGAACCTTACGGGGCCGCGGCAGTCGGCGAAGTCGGGGATGCACAGCGCGGGCTGGAGATCATGGGCCAATACACGTCAGGCAATGATCTCATGCAGATGTGCTACGCGTTCGAATTTCTCGCCAAGGACATTCTGACGGCCGCCCGCGTGGCCGAGACGTTCGAAAGGCTCGACCAGGCCGCGCCGCAAGCCTGGGTCTGCTGGGCCTATTCCAACCACGACGTGGTGCGTCACATCAGCCGATGGAATATTTCCGACACTGCAGCAAAGGCTTACGCGACACTTCTGATGTGCCTCAAGGGGTCCGTCTGCCTCTATCAAGGGGAAGAGCTAGGCCTGACCGAAGCCGATCTCGACTTCGCCGACCTGAACGACCCCTACGGGATCGAGTTCTGGCCGGAATTCAAGGGGCGCGACGGCTGCCGCACCCCGATGGTCTGGAATCGCGACAATCGCAGCGGCGGCTTCACGGACGGCAAACCCTGGCTGCCGGTTCCGCCCGAGCATCTGTCGAAGGCGGTGGCCGTGATCGAGGCGGACCCAGCCGGGTTGATGGCGCATTACCGCCGCGCGATCGCGCTCCGCCACGCCCATACCGCGCTTGCGCGCGGAGAACAGCACTCCATGTCCGCGCAGGGGGATGTGATCTGCTTCACGAGGACGCTCACC
>JBNKFC010000195.1:0-4047 GCA_050289105.1 Paracoccaceae bacterium
TCCACCAACTCCACCGTGCCCACCGCGAAGTCATGGGCGGGTCCATGCGCCGGCTCGGACCGGAACGTCGTCTCGCCCTGAACCCAGTCGCCTGCAATCAGGTGTTTGCCCGTCAATGCCATCGCTGTCGCCTTTCCTCAGAATTCGAACGGGGCGACCGTGATGCGGCGCCCCAGGGTCATCGCGTCGGCCACGTGGACCATCGGCGCGAGGTCGACCTCGCCGGTGCCGGTGCGCACCAGGTCGGCCATACGTGCGTAAAGGGCGGGATATTCGCCGTCAATCGCGTCACGGCCTTCCACGTCCCTGCCGTCGACGACAAGGCGGTTGCCGCCCATGCGCAGTGCGACGGGGCCGCGGTCGGTCTCGATGTCGATGTCCCAGGTCTGGGGGCCTTCCTGTCGCCAGTCGAAATCGGCGCTGACGTTGTCCGAGAACTGAAGTTGCGCGGCGATGGGCGTGTCGCGGTTTTCCGGGAACTCTAGCGTAGCCGAGGTCAGATGCACGGGCGCGGGCAGGATCTCGGTCAGGATCGAAAGCGCGTTGATCCCGGGGTCGAAGACACCCATGCCGCCGGGCTGGAACACCCAGTCTTGGCCGGGGTGCCATTTCCGCACGTCCTCGCGCCAGGTGATGTGGGCCTTGTCGATGCGGCGGTCCTTCAGCACATCCTTGGCGGCGGCAACCGCGAGAGCCATGCGGCTGTGCCAGGTGGCGTAGAGCGTTAGACCCTTCGCCTTGGCGAGCGCCTCCAGCGCATGGACCTCGGCGAGCGTCGCGCCGGGCGGTTTCTCCAGCATGACGTGGCGGCCAGCCTTGAGGGCCTTCGCCGCGAAGTCGTAGCGCGGCACCGGCGGCAGGCAGAGTGAAATCACCGGAATGTCGGGTCGCTTGGCGAGCATCGTGTCGAGGTCGGGATAGGCCTCGACCCCGTCCACCGAGCCGTGGCGCGAAACGGTCGCCGCCAACTCCCAGTCGGGTGAGGCCGCGATGGCGGGGATGTGCTGGTCGCGGGCAATCTTGCCGATGCCCACGAGCGCGATCTTGGTGGCCATCAGTGCGAATCCCGACCCACGGGCGCGCCGCGGCAGCCCTTGAGGAAGTCGAGATCGGCGCCGGTATCGGCGCCTTCGACATGCGTCTGGTGCAGCCAGGCATAGCCGGAGGCGGGCCGATCCTTCGGCGGCGCCCAGGCCGCGAGGCGCGCCTTGAGTTCGGCGTCGGAGATGTCGAGATGCAGGCGCCGTGCTTCGACGTCGAGTTCGATCATGTCGCCGTTGCGTACGACCGCCAGCGGTCCGCCTGCCGCCGCCTCGGGCGAGGTGTGAAGGACGACGGTGCCGTAGGCGGTGCCCGACATGCGCGCGTCCGAGATCCGGACCATGTCGGTGATCCCCTTCTTCAGCACCTTCGGCGGCAGGCCCATATTGCCGACCTCGGCCATGCCGGGATAGCCCTTCGGCCCGCAGTTCTTCAGCACCATCACGCAGGTCTCGTCGATGTCGAGCGCGTCGTCGTTGATCTTGCGCTTGTAGTCGTCGATATCCTCGAAGACGACGGCACGGCCGCGGTGTTTCAGAAGATGCGGGCTGGCGGCAGAGGGCTTCAGCACGGCCCCTTTCGGCGCGAGGTTGCCCTTGAGGACGGCGATGCCGCCCTGTTGGGTCAGTGCCTTTTCGACCGGAAGAATCACATCCTCGTTGTGGTTCACAACGTCCTTGACCTGTTCCCACATCGTCCCGCCTGACACGGTCAGCGCGCCCTTGTGCAGAAGACCTGCTTCGCCGAGGCGCTTCAGGACGACGGGAAGGCCGCCGGCATAGAAGAACTCCTCCATCAGGTATTTGCCCGAGGGCATGAGGTTGACGATGGTCGCGACGTCGCGCCCGCAGCGGTCCCAGTCGTCGAGTGTCAGGTCGACGCCCACGCGGCCGGCGATGGCCAGCAGATGGACGACGGCATTGGTCGATCCGCCGATGGCGCCGTTCGTGCGGATGGCGTTTTCGAAGGCGTGTTTCGTCAGCACATCGGAAGGCTTCAGATCGTCCTTCACCATCTGCACGATGCGCCGGCCCGTGAGCTGGGCCATGACGCGGCGGCGCGAATCCACCGCCGGGATCGCGGCATTGCCGGACAGGGCCATGCCAAGCGCTTCGGCCATCGACGCCATCGTCGAGGCGGTGCCCATCGTGTTGCACGAACCCGGCGAGCGCGACATGGAGGCTTCGGCTTCGAGAAAGTCGTCGGCCGACATCTCGCCCGCCTTCACCGCCTCCGAGAATTTCCACAGATGCGTGCCGGAGCCGACGCGTTCGCCCCTGAAATAGCCGTTCAGCATCGGGCCGCCGGTGACGACGATGGAGGGCAGGTCGGTCGACGCGGCGGCCATCAGGAGCGAGGGCGTGGTCTTGTCGCAGCCCACCATCAGCACGCAGCCGTCCATCGGCTGGCCGCGCATCGCCTCTTCCACCGCCATCGAGGCGAGGTTGCGGAACATCATCGCCGTGGGGCGGAAGCCGGACTCGGAGGCCGAGAAGACGGGCACTTCGACCGGGAATCCGCCCGCCTCGTAGATGCCGTGCTTCACGCGTTGGGCGAGGTCGTTGAGATGCGCGTTGCAGGGCGTCAGTTCCGACCAGGTGTTGAGGATGCCGATGACCGGGCGGCCATCGAAGAGGTCATGCGGGAAGCCTTGGTTCTTCATCCAGCCGCGATGGTAGATCGCGTCGCGCGACGTGCCGCCGAACCATTCCTGCGACCTGAGTTTGCGGGGCCATTTCGCGGGTTTGAAGGTCATCTTACATCCTCAGAGCGGCTGGACGGCCACCGCGCGGTCTTCCGGCGGGGCGATCGCGAGCGGGTTGCGCAAGGGCAGGCCGAAGCCGGGTGCCTCGATCTCGAACACGTCGCCCGCCTTGGTCACGATCCCGTCGGCGAAGGAGAGCGTCGCGGTACCGAAGAAATGGACGTGCAGATCGCCGGGCTGGCGGAAGAGCGCGTACTTGAAGTGGTGATGTTCGAGGTTGGAGAGGCTGTGGGACATGTTCGCCTCGCCCGAGAGGAAGGGCTTTTCCCAAAGCACCTTGTCCCCGCGCAGGATGCGGCTTTGGCCGCGAATATCGGCGGGCAGGTCGCCGACCAGCAGTTCCGGTCCGTAGGCGGCCGGGCGGAGCTTGGAATGCGCCAGCCAGAGGTAGTTGCCGCGTTCGGTCACATGGTCGGAAAACTCGTTGCCGAGCGCGAAGCCGAGGCGAAAGGGCGTGCCATCGGGGCCGATCAGGTAGACCCCCGCGATCTCCGGTTCTTCGCCGGCATCCTTGGCGAAGCCGGGCGACCGGATCGTCTGACCTGGCGCAACCGCGGCATGGCCGTTGCCCTTGTAGAACCATTCCGGTTCCGCCCCGACCTTGCCCGGCTGAGGCCGGCCGCCGTCGAGGCCCATCCGGAACATCTTCATGCTGTCCGTCATGTCATCGGGATCGGTCTTGGCGTGCATCGCATCGCGCGTCGCAGCACTTCCGAGATGAGTGAGACCCGTGCCCGTCAGGTGCAGATGCGCCGGGTCGGGGTGATCGACCGGCAGCAGCACGCGGCCCTCGGCATAGGCGGCGGCAAGGTCCACCGCCGCGCCGATGCCGTGAGAGGCGACGGCGTCGGCTAGGCTCTCGCCCCGCCCGATCGCTCCGTGCGCAAGGGCAAGGACGGTTTCGACGCCATTGACGAGATGCGTGCCGCCGGCGTCGCGGCAGACGACGGCGCGCTTGCCGTTCGGGAGGGTAATTTGTGAAAGGAGCATTGCGTCAGGCCTGCTTGTGCTTGTTGTAAACGTCGAAGAAGACGGCGGCGAGAAGGACGAGGCCCTTGATCACCTGCTGGTAGTCGATGCCGATCCCCATGATCGACATTCCGTTGTTCATCACGCCCATGATGAAGGCGCCGACCACCGCGCCGACGATCTTGCCTACGCCACCCGACATGGAGGCGCCGCCGATGAAGACCGCCGCGATCACGTCAAGCTCCACCGCGAAGCCGGCCTTCGGCGTTGCG
>JBNKFC010000196.1:0-8778 GCA_050289105.1 Paracoccaceae bacterium
AGTGGATGACCTCGACCAAGGTCAAGAAGGTCGAGGACGGAAAGATGGTGGTCGAGGAGATCGCCGACGACGGCTCGGTCAAGGCCGAGAAGGAACTGCCGTTCGGCTTCGCGATGATGCTGCCCGCCTTCCGGGGCATCAAGGCGGTTGCCGGGATCGAGGGATTGTCGAACCCGCGCGGCTTCACAATTGTCGACCAGCACCAGCGCAACCCGAAATATCCCAACATCTTCGCGATCGGCGTCTGTGTCGCGATCCCGCCGATGGGGCCGACCCCGGTTCCTTGCGGCGTGCCGAAGACCGGCTTCATGATCGAGAGCATGGTGACGGCGACAGCACACAACATCGGCCAACTCCTGCGTGGACAAGAGCCGGACAACGTCGGCACCTGGAACGCGGTCTGCCTTGCCGACTTCGGCGACAGCGGCGTTGCCTTCGTCGCGCAGCCGCAGATCCCGCCGCGCAACGTCAACTGGGCGTCGTCGGGCAAGTGGGTGCACCTCGCTAAGATCGGGTTCGAGAAATACTTCCTGCGCAAGGTCAAGAAGGGCACGTCCGAGCCCTACTACGAAAAGACCGCGATGAAGATCCTCGGCATCGACAAACTGAAGGAAGTTCACAAGGGCTGATCGCCCTACCCGCGCCGTGAACGGCCGGAGCGCGCACCCCGTCAACCGGTGTTGGCGGGTGCGCAAAGCGGTAAATCCAGAGGCCGCGCACTAAAGGCGCGGCCGTTTCGTGCCCGCCCAGTCGCTTCGGATAACGTGCCGAAATGCCGAACCGTCGATGTCGTCGGTGCGTGCGGCCGGGCAGTCAGGTTTCGTTGGCCACGTCCTTGTGCACGATGACATCGCATTCCGGATAGGTCGCGATGATCTTGCGGCGAAGTCCGGCCCCTATCGCATGCGCTTCGCGCAGGGTCTGGTCTCCGTCAAGCTCGATATGGATGTTCACGAAGACCCGGCTGCCGGCCATCCGGGTCTTCAGGTCGTGGAACCCGCGCACGCCCGGCCAATCCCGCGCGATCGCCGCGATCCCGTCGATCAGTGCCGGATCGGCGCGTCGGTCCATCAGCGCGTCCCAGGCGCTCTTGCCGATCCGGAGCGAGCCGACCGCAAGCATCACCGCGGCGGCCAGCGCCACGACGCTGTCGACCTGCCCGATCCCGAACTGGTGCGAGATCCAGAGCGCCGCAATAGCGCCGAGCGATGGCAGGAGGTCGGACATGTAGTGCAGCGAATCCGCCGCGACCACCTTGCTGCCGGTCGCCTTCGCTACCCGTCTTTGCCACAACACCAGCGCCACCGTCATGAGAGCCGAGATCGTCATCACAACGATTCCGCCCTCCTGTCCGGTCAGGGGCGCCGGGTTTTCGTCCAGAAGCCTGTGGACGGCCGACCAGCCGATCACACCGCCCGAGATCAGAATGAAGACCGATTGCGTCAGTGCCGCCAGATCCTCGACCGAGGTATGGCCGAAGGCGTGGTCTTCGTCCGCCGGCCGCGCCGCGTAGATGATCGCCATCAGACCGCCGACGGACATCATGAGATCCAGCGCGCTGTCGGCCAGCGACGCCGCGACCGAGAGCGACGCGGTCGTGCCGAGCGCCCAGAGTTTCATCGCGACGAGCGCGAGCGCCACCGAGACGGAGCCGATGCCCGCCGAGAGGTTGAGCGAAGTTGCTTGCCGTTCCATGGGCGATCCTATCGTTGCCCGGGACATAGCAGCGCCGACGCGGACGGGAAAGGTGGGACATAGCAGTGGTCGGGTGGCAAACCCGATCGACCCGGAGCGCACGTGACGCTGGTGTGCTTTGGTCAGCCCGCCAGATGGCTGGCCGCGCTCACTCGCGGATCTCGCCCGGTTCCACGCCCCAGAGCGCCGCCTTGGCGACCCATCCCTTCTCACCGTCGGCAGAGACCCGGCACCAATCGGGGATGCATTCGCCAAGCCGGGCGATGACGCCGGCCTCAGCCTCGGCCACAACTGGCGCGTCGGCCTCGGGACGGACTCGGAGCGCGGTCCGATCCGCCTCGACCATCACGGTCCGGACACCGGACAGAAGGCTGTAATAGATCCATCCACCCTGCCCTTCGTTGTCCTCGACCCGTCGCCAGTGTCCGAACTCTGCCGTGACGCGCAAGGGCATGTCCCGGTGGCGGAACACCCAGTCGATGCGGTGTTCCAGGCTCGGCCCACGCCGGACGTTGCCTTCGGCGGCCTTGAGCGACACGAAGCGCGGCAGCGGAAGGTTGGTGACGGCCCCGCGCACGTCGCCCGTGGTGGCGCCCGCCTCGCCCAGCGCCGGCGGCGCGGCCACGGCCACCAAAAGACAGAAGACCGCGATTTTCGACCGCAGAAAAGACTGCTTGACCGCCCGATTGCCCATATGCCGCCTGTTTCTCTTGCCTCTGGCCCGAAGGCGTCTTTCGGGGCTTGTGACTTGCCCCGTTGCGCTGCACTTTGCCAATATGAACGCGCCTATGGAAGAGAGGAGAAGCACCGGATGGGATCGCAGCGTCTGAGTGTTGTCGTCACGCGACGCTTGCCCGAGGTCGTCGAGACCCGGATGAAGGAACTCTTCGATGTCGAGTTGCGCGATCCGGACACGAAGATGAGCCGCGACGAGCTTGCCGCCGCGATGCGGAGGGCCGATGTGCTGGTGCCTTGCGTCACCGACCAGGTCGATGCCAACCTTCTGGCGCAGGCGGGCGACAAGCTGAAGCTCATCGCCAATTACGGCGCGGGCGTCGACCATATCGACGTCTCCTCGGCCCGGCAGCGCGGGGTTCTCGTCTCCAACACGCCGGGAGTGGTAACCGAGGATACCGCCGACATGACGATGGCGCTGATCCTCGCCGTGACGCGCCGCATCCCCGAAGGGCTGGCCGTGATGCAATCGGGCCAGTGGCAAGGCTGGGCGCCGACCGCCTTCATGGGCGGCCGCGTCGGCGGGCGGCGGCTCGGCATTCTCGGCATGGGCCGGATCGGTACGGCGGTGGCGCGGCGCGCGCGCGCGTTCGGGATGCAGATCCATTACCACAACCGCAAGCGCCTGCGCCCCGAGCAGGAGGCAGAGGTCGAGGCGACCTACTGGGAAAGCCTCGACCAGATGGTAAGCCGGATGGACGTGATTTCCATCAACTGCCCGCACACGCCTTCCACCTTCCATCTGATGAATGCCCGGCGGCTGAAGCTGATGAAGCCCTCGGCGGTGATCGTGAACACTTCTCGCGGCGAGGTGATCGACGAGAACGCCCTGACGCGCATGCTGAGAGCGGGTGAGATCGCGGGCGCGGGCCTTGACGTCTACGAACACGGGACCGAGATCAATCCGCGCCTGCGCGAGTTGCCGAACGTCGTCCTCCTGCCCCATATGGGCTCGGCCACGGTCGAGGGCCGGATCGAGATGGGCGAAAAAGTCATCATCAATATCAAGACTTTCGCCGATGGCCACCGGCCGCCCGATCTGGTTGTTCCGGGAATGCTGTGATCCGATGACGGCAGGTCAGATCGTCTCGCTGGTCCTGATCTGCCTCGGCGGCGCGGCACTCGCTGCGCAGGCGCCGATCAACGGCGCGCTCGGCCGATCGCTGGAAAGCCCGCTGGCGGCTGCGGCCGTGTCCTTCGGCGTGGGTTTCACCGCCCTTCTTCTTGCCACCCTTGCGAGCGCCGGCGCCGAACCGGCCGGCAGGCTTGCCGGCGTACCGGTCTGGCAGTTCGCAGGCGGGCTTCTAGGCGCGTTTTACGTCTGGTCGATCTTGAGCGGCGTCGGCAGCGTCGGTGTGCTGACGGCGCTGGCCACGCTCATCCTCGGCCAGCTAAGCGCCGGGCTCGTCCTCGACCATGTCGGCGCCTTCGGCCTGCCGGTGCAGCCGATCTCGGCCACGCGGATAGGTGCGGCCGTGCTCATCGGCGCGGGGCTGATCCTCTCGCGCCTCTGACACTCCAGAAAACGTCCGGCGAAAGCCTTTCTCGTGCCGCTTTTGCCCGTCATGCGGGGGAAAACGTCGCTAACGGGTGAGCCATGTCGAAACTTTTTCTGGGCGGTTTCGTTCTCGTCGCCGCAGTCGCGGTGGGCGCGGTGGACTACATCAACCAGGCGCGCCGCGCAGGGGCTGCGCCCGGCGCTTTCAGCATGTCCGCCTATGTCGGGACGATTTCCGGCCGGCTCGTGGATCAGCAGGCATCGCTGGCCGCACAAAAGACTCGCAACGAGTTGCTGGCGATGGCTCCGCGCGACTTCCTTCCAGTGGCGCCCGAGGGCTGGAGCCGCGGCGACTGGACGGAGACGGCAGAAGCGCAGTTCGGAAAGCACTATGACTTGCAGAATGACGATTTCGCACCTGACGAGGTCAAGCAGGACACGGCGCTGAAAGCACTGAACGCCATGAGCCGGGCTGCCGTGGCCAAGATGGATGCGACACAGGTCTATGTCTACGAAAAGCCCGACGCTGTCGTCGCGATGCGCGTCGCGGTAAGGCCCGCCGGGACAGGTGCGGGGTTGCCGGCGATGGCAATGCAGATGGCCGCCAACAACATCGAAGCGATGTCGGGAAAGGACGGCTTCGCCATCGTCAAAGGCGTGACTTATCGGTTGGAAAAGGGCCTCTTCGGCATGCAGGACCAGGAGCGCGATTTTCGTGTGATCTCGGGCAAGGTCGGGGACGACGTGCGGATCTCGGTCCGCGCCAAGGCGAGTGACGAGGATATCATCGCACTCCTGGAGGGTATCGACTACGACAGGCTGAACCAGATGCTGGAGACGCCCGTCGCGGGGATCGGCAGCGATGCGCCGGAGCTGACCGCGGAGGAATCGCGCGCGCTCGCCGATGCGAACGTCGCCGAGGCAGCAGCGGCGCAGCGGGCAGAAACGCTTGAGCAGCAGCGCCGGGTGCAACTGGCCGCTCTCGACATCAACTTCCGCCATGGCCAGATCACGGAGGAGAAGTACAACGCCGCGAAGGCACGGCTGATGGCGCAGGAGACACCGGTCGAGGCAATCGCGGCGCTCGCGACTGCCGCGAGCGCGGAGGCGTCGCCCGCCGCCGCACCTTCGGGCGGCACAGGCGTCCTCGCGATGCTTGGCGGCCTCTTCGGAGCGAAAGGCGGCGACCCGGCACCGGTTGAGGCTACGGCCAAGCCGGAAGTCCGCGTCAACGGACTCGGCGGCAACTGCACAGTGACGAACGGCGTCAAGCGCTGCAGCCTGGGCGGAAACTGACCGGTCAGAGTGTCAGGATCGTCGAGCCGGTCGTCTGGCGCGCCTCAAGCGCACGGTGGGCGTCGGCGACCTTTTCCAACGGGAAGCGTTGCCCGATGTCGATCTTCACATCGCCCGAAAGCACCTTGGCGAACAGTCGCCCGGCCATTTCCTGACAGGTGGCGTGGTCGGCGATATGGGTGAAGATCGTCGGGCGGGTGAGCTTGAGCGAGCCCTTGGCGGCGAGCGTCGAGATGTCGAACAGGGGGACCGGCCCCGAAGCCGAGCCGAAGAGGATCATCATCCCAAGGGGCTTGAGCGAATTCAGCGACCCGTCGAACGTGTCCTTGCCGACCGAGTCCATCACCACGTCCACCCCGCGGCCGCCGGTGATCTCGCGCACCCGCTTGGCGAAATCTTCGGTCCGGTAGTTGACCGCATGGGTCGCGCCGTGGTCGAGCGCCAACTGGCATTTCTCATCCGAACCGGCAGTCGCGATCAGGTTGATACCCTCAGACCGCGCCCACTGACAGGCGATGAGGCCGACGCCCCCAGCGGCAGCGTGGAAGAGTACCCAGTCGCCGCGCTTGATCGGGGTCGTCCGGTTGAAGAGATAATCGACCGTCAGCCCCTTCAGCATCATGGCGGCACCTTCCTCGAAGGAAATGCCATCCGGCAGCGGGCAGACCTGCGCGGCAGGCATCACTCGCGCATCGGCATAGGCGCCGGGCGGCTGCGAGGCATAGGCGGCGCGATCGCCGGGCTTGAGATGGACAACCCCTTCGCCCACGGCCTCGACGACCCCGGCCGCCTCCATGCCGAGGGCGGCGGGAAGCGATACCTTGTAAAGCCCGGTGCGCTGGTAGACGTCGATGAAGTTCAGGCCGCAGGCCTTGTGGGCGATGCGGATCTCGCCTTTCCCCGGCTCTCCCACCCGGCGGTCGGCGATCTTCAGGACCTCGGGTCCACCGTGTTCCTCGATGATGACGGTGCGTGCCATACCACGGCCTCCCTTCGGTTTCGCCTACGCTGCCGATAAAAGCAGCCCGGAGCGAAAAGGTCGAGGCCAGACCCACGCCGCGGCCCCTTATCCGCCAATTACCGCAGGCGCAGGGTATGCCGCGTCGAGATACGCCGCGATGTCCGCGCCGACCGAGATCTGGGGGTCCGACGGGGTCAAACCCTCTCTTGCCTCGCGCGCGGGGAGAGTGGTGACGACATGATCGAAAGCCGCGCGGAAATTTCCGGTGCTTCGCAGGCCCTCGTCGAAATAGGCGCGGACGCCGCGCCCCGACCGTCTCGCCCGCCGACGACATGGGATCTTGTCGTTTTTATTCCGCATTAGGTCGGGCCCACCTTTCCGCGTTTTTTTCGCTCTGGCAGATAGGGTCCAGTCGTATGCCCCGAGGAGTCGGCCCATGAAGACCCATGTCAAAGCGCTTGTCGTCGGCGGCGGTGCCGTCGGAACCGGTATTGCCTATCATCTGGCCAAGGCGGGCTGGGACACCATGCTCCTGGAGCGGGACGAGCTGACCTCGGGCTCCACCTGGCACGCGGCGGGGCTTTTGCCGCTCTTCAACATGTCCTTTGCGACCACGCACATCCACAAGTACTCGGTCGATTTCTACAAGTCGCTTGAGGCGGAGACGGGGCTGAACGCCGGGTTTGCAGTCGTCGGCAACCTGCGCATGGCGCAGACCGACGCGCGGATGGACGAGTACATGCTCTATTCGTCCGTGGCCGAGACCGCGGGCGTCTACCACGAGTTCCTGACCCCGAAGGAGATCAAGGAGCGCTGGCCGCTGGTGCGGACCGAGGACCTTAAGGGCGCACTCTTCCACCCGCAGGACGGCTATATCAACCCCGCCGACGTCACGCAGGCGATGGCCAAGGGCGCGCGCCAGCACGGCTGCACGATCGAGCGCAAGTGGCAGGTGGATGCCTACCACTGGACCGGATCGGAGTGGCAGGTGACCTGCACGAAGATGGTCGAGAAGGGCGGCAACCTCGTCCCGTCGGAGGAGCAGATCGTCATCACCGCCGAGCATGTTGTCACCGCGACCGGCAACCACGCCCAGCGCACCGCGCGGCTTCTCGGCATCAAGATCCCGGCGATCCCGGTCGAGCACCAGTATATCGTGACCGAGCCGGACCCGATGCTTCAGGAATGGCGCAAGGCCGGCAACCCGGAGCACCCGGTGCTGCGCGACGCCGACGCCAAGTGGTACGTCCGTGAAGAGCGCGGCGGCTGGATCCTCGGACCCTATGAGCGCAACGCCCCGGCCCGCTTCCTCTACGACGTGCCGGAATCGTTCCGCGCCGACCTCTTCCCGCTCGATCTGGAGCGGATCGAGGAAGAATACATGTCGATGATCCACCGTCTGCCGTCGTCGGAGACCGTGGGCCTCAAGGACGATTTCAACGGCCCGATCTGCTACACGCCCGACGGCAACCCGCTGGTCGGCCCGGCGCCCGGTCTGCGCAACATGTGGCTGGCCGAGGGCTTCTCGTTCGGCATCACGGCGGCGGGCGGCACCGGTTACTACCTCGCGCAAATGATGTTGAACGGCGAGGCCGAAATCGACATGGCCTCGCTCGACCCCAAGCGTTACGGCTCGTGGATGACCACCGAATACGCGGCGCGGAAGAACGAGGAGTGCTACGAGCACGTCTTCATCCTTCACCACCCCGACGAGGAGCGCGAGGCTTGCCGGCCGCTGCGCACCTCGCCCGCCTACGATCGCCAGAAGGCGCGTGGCGCGCAGTTCGGTCAGGTGAACGGCTGGGACCGGCCAAACTATTACGGTCCGGTGGATGCGCCGGCGACGTTCGACCATGACTCGCGGTCGTTCCGCCGCGGCGCCTGGTGGCAGTACGCGGTGGACGAGGCGAAGGCGGTGCGCGAGACCGCCGGCCTGATCGACGCGACCGCCTTCACCAAGCACATCGTGCGCGGACCGGGGGCGACGGCGTTCCTCGACTGGTTCACCTGCAACAAGCTTCCGGCGGTTGGCCGGATCAACCTGACCTATGCGCTGACACCGACGGGCACGACGCGGACCGAATACACGATCGTCCGCAACGGCGAGAACGACTACTACCTCGTCTCCGCCGGCGCCTGGACTGCCTATGACGCGGACTACCTGCGGAAATGCGCGGAGGACAAGGCGGCCGAGTTCGGCCATATCGACATCCATGACGTCACCACCCAGTGGGGCGTCTTCGCCATCGCCGGCCCAAAGTCGCGCGACATCCTGAACGAGATCGTCAAGGATGCGGACCCCGCGACCGCCCTGTCGAACAAGCGTTTCCCCTGGCTCTCGGCCCGCAAGATCGAACTGGGCATGTGCCCGGTGAACGCGATCCGCGTGGCCTATACCGGCGAACTGGGCTGGGAACTGCATCACCCGATCGAGATGCAGAACTACCTCTTCGACCTGCTCGAAGGGGCCGGCAAGAAGCACGGGATGAAGCTCGTCGGCGCGCGGGCGCAGAACTGGCTGCGGCAGGAGAAGTCCTACCGTGCTTTCGGCACCGAGCTTGGCCGCGACGCCACGCCGGCCGAGGCCGGGCTC